>JAUTXJ010000214.1 GCA_030838075.1 Acidobacteriaceae bacterium | reverse complement strand
TTCACCCGCTGGCAATCTGACGACCGTTTCAATTCTGCTGGCGCCTTTGATAGCTAAGCGGCGCGAAGAGTCCGTGACGCTAGCGAAACTGGGCGCGCGAAGATAATCCGGATGGGCGACAATGCTTCCGCACGCGCCGTATGCGACCCCGCATGCGTATATCCAAATTTACGAGCTTGCTTGTAAACGAATTGTGATCGCGTCTCGGCATACCCTCTATCATCTATATAACAGCAGACAACATAAGGAGTCGAACATACAGGCCGGTTGGACCGTTCCTAGACCTGATCGAGCGGCGGTGCCTCACGGGCTGCGGCCGAAGGCTTGATCGGAACGATACACAACAACATTAGGCAGCTAGCCGTTTTCGACGCGCGCCTTTATATCCGAATACGCCGCATCGATGAACCTTCTTAGCGCTGCGGCGTTTGTGGCCGTTCCCGGTCTCAGTTTCACATGACGCATGAACTTGCCGGTGCCCTGCAACAAGCGACCCGGATCCGGCAGTGCTGCCCCGTGAAAGAACCCCACGTTTACGTGCGAGGTGAATACATTCACATAGCCGAAGGGCGCATCTCCCAAACATGCAACCGGACAGCCGTCATGCAAAAGCTCCCGGACTTCGTCCCCGCACTTTCGCATCACCTCAAACCACTGGTGCGCGATGGCTCCCAATTCACCCGCATGCTCTTTCATCCACGCTTCGATAGCGGGATCCCGCTCGACAGCGCCGTTGAATCGCAGCAGTTCCGTTCTCATCGTCACTCGCCTTTCTGCTTTCAGGCTCAATGGTTACGTTGCACCATTCAGTGTCGTCGGCTGCGGTCTTACATTTCGGAACTCTCGGAACTAGCCGGTGTTGACCTTCGCCATCCCGCCCATTTACCTCTATTTTATGTTCCGTTCATTTAAGCGAAATGAATGCGGTTGAGAGTAGCGCGGGAGCTTCTACTGCCGGAGCCGTCCTCATTCGGCGTGGGAAACCGCTTTCGTCTATCCGTTTATATATCAAAGGAGAAAATTATATGCACCATTGCGTTACCAAGGTCTTAGCAACGGCGGTTGCGGCAGCGATCACATTGCTGCCCACAGCTCCAGCTTTTGGCGCTGACAAGGATGATTTCCCGGCCAAGACCCCCATCAAGCATGTCGTAGTGATTTTTCAGGAAAATGTGTCCTTCGACCACTATTTCGGAACTTATCCGCACGCGCAGCCGAACAAAAACGCCACAGTATACTTTGCCGGCGCAAAGGACGATACCCCACGTGTTAACAGCCTGGAGAGCGCCGGACTGCTGACCAACAATCTCAATAAAATGAATCCCTTCCGCATTGACCGCAGCACACCCAACACTTGCGACCAGAACCATAACTACAGCACGGAACAAGCCGCCTTTCATGGCGGCTTGATGGATTTGTTCGTCCAACAGACTGGTTGCGTTGATCCAGTCCTGGGTGCTGGCAGCGTGATGGGCTACTACGACGGCAACACCGTCACCGCCCTATGGAATTACGCGCAGCATTTCGCCATGAGCGACAATTACTTCGGTACCACCTTTGGCCCTTCCACGCCCGGCTTGTTGAATTTGGTAGCTGGCAACACCTTCGAGGGATCCATTACAAATGGACTTTCGGCCGCCGGTAATATCGCTGGCGGAGCGAACGCCGGCGCCGTCATCGGCGACCCCGACCCAAGCGGAGACAACTGCTCGAACCCTAAGAGAACTCAGATCACTATGTCTGGGCTAAACGTTGGTGACCTGTTGAACAAAGCGGGTGTCACTTGGGGTTCCTTTATGGGCGGCTTCGCCAATTGCGCCGCAGTATCCACTGGAACCACCGGTTTGACCACTGCAGACTACATCCCGCACCACGCGTTCTTCCAATACTGGAATACCACGCTAAACGCTAATCATACGCCCCGCACCTCGGTAGCCTTGATCGGTCACGCCGGCGACGCGGCCAACCACGAATATGACATCAATGATTTTTTTGATGCCCTCAAAGCCCACAATCTTCCGGCCGTAAGCTTCCTCAAGGCGCGTGCCATTCAGGACGGCCACCCAGGCTACTCCGATCCTCTTGATGAACAGATATTCCTCGTAAACACAATTAACGCGCTGCAAAAGAGTGACGAGTGGAAGGAAACAGCCGTATTCATTACGTGGGACGATTCTGACGGTTGGTACGACCACGTGATGGGACCGATCGTGAACCAGTCCAATGTATCCGACGACCGATTACTCGGCCCCGGAAATTGCGGAACGCCTAGCCCCAATCAGATTGGTGGAACTAGCCAGAACGGCCGCTGCGGCTATGGTCCGCGTCTGCCATTGGTGGTGGTCTCACCTTATGCGAAGAAGAATTACGTTGATCATAGAGTCACAGATCAGTCTTCGATACTACGATTCATCGAGGACAACTGGAATCTAGGCCGCATCGGTAACGGCTCGACAGATGCAATCGCAGGTACACTGAACGGTCTGTTCGATTTCGACGATGAAGCGACCGCGAAGACTCTGATCCTGAATCCTTCAACCGGACAAATCGTCGGCTCTGACTCCGATCACAAATAAAACGACTCCATTCACTTTCGTGTGAACTGCCAGTCCGACCTACTAAGACGGCTGACTCCGCAGTTGAGAATCGGAGCAAAATGCCCGGCTCCCAGATTTTTCTCTGGGAGCCGGGCTTCGTTTTGCACCAATGTTCGCGCCGCGCAAATCAATATGGCCAACAAAAAGGGCGAGCAAATTATTTGCTCGCCCTGGCATTGCGCAGCGGCCAATCGCCGCTGGTGTTGGGTTGTTATCTACCTGAGTTAGTCGCGCTTCCCGTTGATTGTCCGTTAGCCTTGGGAATGCTAACGTAGCCGCTCACCTGATCTTTTCCTACTTTGTTAATCACCACTTCTTCAGGCTGATGCGTGCCCGAAGTGTAGAAAAGGATCGGCTCGTTCAGTGCGCGATTCTTCTTTTCAAAGCGCTTGTCTTCCACGGTCATGGCCACACTATATTGATTGCGCTTCTGGTTGACACCTTTCAGTTCCACAGTGACGTTGCCCACTTTTTGCGGTTTGTTTTTGCCGGTGATGCTGAACTCCAGATAATCGCGTTCACCGAGCCGACGCAGTTGGTCGATCTCGTCATGGTTACGCGCAATGAGCGTGCCCATTTCGCTGCGCGCCATCTTCAGGTCGTCACGCGTTGCGTCCAGATCCGACTTGACCGAGACCACTTTGGTGTCCACGGTTTTCACATCGTCGGTAGTAGCCTTGGTAGCCAGCTCGCCTTTGACAGAAGTATCCAGGGCAGTCAACTTCTCGGAAGTCTCACCATTCAACTTCGAGGACTCTTCGCGAGCCTTCTTCAGTTGCCCTTGCGTGAGTTTCAGCTTGTCGGTCACCACTTTCAAATCGCCTTGCAAATCGGCATTCG
This sequence comes from Acidobacteriaceae bacterium, assembly GCA_030838075.1. Taxonomy (GTDB): domain Bacteria; phylum Acidobacteriota; class Terriglobia; order Acidiferrales; family UBA7541; genus Acidiferrum. The sequence continues at coordinate 4,503 of JAUTXJ010000214.1, read as the reverse complement.
CTTTTTCATCTTGAGCGAGCCGGTCGCGCAGCGCGGAGACATCTTGCTGCACCCATTGTTGCTCGGCCTTAATCTGGTTCGCTACTGACTGTTGCGTGCTATCCAGCTTCGAGGAAGCATTCCACCCAAAACCCAAACCACCTATAGCGATCAACCCCAACACGATCAGCGCTGGGAGCTGCCAGTTGGACTCCCTCGTTTCTACAATTCTCTCTTCTGTCATATTAAGGTTTCTCCTCACCCAAAATTGGGCTTTCCGTGTCTGTCAACCTATTAGATGTGCAGGACGGTGCCCAAGGAACCCATTCTTTAACTTTCGATGCTTTAGCTACTTATACATCATCATTGCTGGTAAGGGTACTACTAGTCCTTGCAATCTTTACTCGCTCGATCACGACGAGCGGAGTTTTTGCTCGATTTAGCCCTTTTGCTGCAAGTTCGTCCCGAACTATTCTAAATCGGCGCAGAGTTGGTCCGGCGACTGAAAAACTATGCCAGTCATGCCTAGTTGCCGCGCAACTTCCACATATGCTGGGATGTCATCAATATATATAGCGTTGTCTGCGGTAGTTTTGCAGGCTTGCAGCGCGGCGCGAAAAATCAGTGGCGAAGGTTTGCTCGCGCCGACGACGCAGGAATAAATGCGGTGCTTGAAGAATCGGAAAAAATCAAAACGTTTTTCGAGTTCGGCCACGTGAATCGGGTCGGTGTTGGAAAGAACTGCGAGGCAATAGCGCTTCGATAGACTCTCCAGAAACGCGCCGTCTAACAGCGGCGTCGGATCCAGGACGCGATTCCAGATTTCGCTGAATTGTTCAAACGTAAGATTCACGCCCAGCCGCCGGCAAATATGTAGCTGCCAGTCGCGCGGCGACATGCGGCCTTCCTGCCAATCGCGCCATCGCGGATCGTGCTCGATGGCCGCCCACGTTTCTTGCGGCGTGAGCGAAATCATTCCAGCCAACCCGCCCATCGCACCAGCAATGTCGAGCCGCACCAGCACGCGGCCAATATCAAAAATGATGGCGCGAAATTTCTTGCTTTGCGATTGTTTGGGTTCCAGTTTCTTGGGTTCCAATGTCTTACGCTTTTTCGGTTACCGCAGGTTTTACTATCGTGTCGCCGCTCTTTGTGTCGCGATTCATCGTGCTAGCACTCGTCGAGTCGCGACCAATCGCGTCACCGCTTTTTGAGTCGCGACTCTTTGCTTCGCGGCGTTCGCGAAGAATGCTGATCACCGCGGGCAGCAGCGAAACCACCACTACCACCGCGATTACATAATGGATTTTCTTTCCAACATCGGGGATCGATCGCCCCAACAAATAACCACCCAAAATCATGCTGCCGACCCACAAGATCCCGCCAAAAATATCATACGTAACGTATCGCGAATAAGGCATTCCCGCGGCGCCGGCTACCGGAGGACAAAACGTCCGCACGATGGGAACGAAGCGCGCGAGGATGACGGTCTTGCCTCCATACTTTTCGTAGAAGGCGCGTGCGCGTTCCAAATGACTGCGGCGAAAGAAAAAAGATTCTTTGCGTTTGTAAAGTGAAACGCCGGCGCCGCGGCCAATCCAGTAACCGATCTGATCGCCAACAATGGCGCACAGCATCACCGGGAGCAGCAGCCATCGCAGCGGAATAGTTCCGGCGGCGGCGAACACTCCGGCGGTGACGAGCAGGGAATCGCCAGGCAGGAAAAACCCGACGAAGAGTCCAGTCTCAACAAAAACAATTATGCAAACAAGAAGAGGTCCGCCGGAGCGGATTAGTCCTTCAACATCGTAGATCGAGTGGAGTAGATGGCGGATGGATTCAAACACCTGGGATTATTCCTCGCAGCGGAATTGATTACCGGCGCCAGTATTTGCGCGTGTGAACGAAAGCACGCAAAAGCGCTCATCCCAATACGGTAACAGAAGAGCGCGGGATTCTCCGCGCATTCGTGCCAGAGCAACACGCAAAGACTAATGGACGCCAGCCACGCGCTAAATCGCATCATGAATTTATAGCCTCCGTGATGAAGTGCGAGCCGTTGCTGCTGAACTTTTTGTGGCTGGAATTGTTTTCGTTAAGTTCTGCCGGATTTGCGACGCGCGGTTCATGCGCCTCATTTTCGGCAAGGAGTTTCAGAATGCGCGGCAGCGCAATCTTCGCGGCGGTTTTACCCGCTTCGATGGCTTCATCGGCGCGATGAAAATCATCCCACGCCAGGGAATGCACGTCGGGCCTGATGATCAGGTCGGCGTGGCGCTCCCACATTTCCAATTGATGCTTTTGCGCGGCGCACACTGCGCGGCTCACTACCTGAAAAATGTTTGTAGGTTTGCCGCGATCTCCTTCGGGCATTCCGACGGATACACCAACGACATACTTTGCGCCCATGTTGCGTGCGGCCTGGGTGGGAACCGGGGCAATCAATCCGCCATCAACCAGCCAGCGGGTGCCAATTTCCACCGGCTCAAAAATTCCAGGGAAGGCGCAACTGGCACGAATCGGATCGACCATATTGCCTTCGGTGAAAACCACAGCTTCTCCGCTATTTAAATTGGTTGCGACCACGGCCATCGGGATGCGCAACTCTTCAAAAGTCTGCGACAGAAAAACCCGTTCGATTAAATCGGCGAGCCGGTGATTGCTGGCCAAGCCGAGGCGCGAAACGTGCCAGCGCGCGATGTCGCGAAATTTAAGGGTGCGGCAAGTGGCCATGATTTGGGCCAGCGGCGCGCCGCTAGCGTAGGCGGCGCCGAGAATGCTGCCAACGCTGGTGCCGGCAATGTGCGAAATGGCGATGTGATTTTCTTCAAAAACTTGGAGCACGCCGAGATGCGCGAAGCCGCGAGCAAATCCTCCACCAAGCGCGAGGGCCACGCCCGGGGGCGCAGATTTGCTAGTGACGAGCGCGTCGCTCTCGAGTGGTGCACGACCGCGGAGCACGGCGGTGACGAGGCGATTCTGCTGATCATTGTTAGGTATTGATTCAGATACTGATTCACGTGCTGATTCACGCACTGATTGATGTTGCTGAGCGCCGATAGTTGAAAAATCTTGCTGCACTTTTTGGTACATGGAGCGCGGGAAATCGCTTGCTGGCACTGGACGATCGGACAGGACGGCGGTATTGACCGTCTGGCCAGGGAGACGCCGGGACGCCGCGCGAGGCGCTGGGGTGCTGTAGAAATATTCGAGCGGTGCCATGGGTTGCAGAATGCCAGCGCGACGCTCGGGGCCCTATGGTCTATGGGTCCCGCTAAAACAGTACGTCGGTACTCTGCACGGAAAAAATTAGAAAAGTGAAATGTTTCAGCGAACAGTACTTTCTTACTAGTCGCGGGTCCCATCTGTACCATTGGTGATTTTTGTGCGGTACGCGATTCTCTGTGTGTCGGGCAGAACTGAGGGCGAGACATGGAGAACGCATACAAAGCATGGGTGGGGCAATCGGTGCTTTTGCAAGTGGCACTGGGAGATATCAAGGTTCCGCTACGAGGGACGTTGCTGAAAGACGGAAGTGAAACGATACGGATGCGCATCGGTGAAGGTTGGGATGTGGACATATACAAATCGATGATCATGACGGTGGAACACGATTCCATGGTTTTACTTTCCGCATAAAAGGGGGAGTGATGAGACGTAACGCGATCAACGAAGAACATCACCAGCTGCAGAAAGCCCTGAAGTTTGTGACCACGCGGCGCGCCGCGGTGCTGCTGGGGATTTCCGAAGAGGAATTGCGGCGCATTTCTCACGAGTCTGGATTCGGCCGCACGGAAATGGCCGGCGGAGAAGAAGACACCTATTTTACTTACGAAGAGCTGCGGCAGATCTGCGTGCTCGCCGTAAATACAGTTCACTAAAGTTTGCGGCTGCGTTGTCGCGCCGTTGCCCTCCCTCCGGCACGGACAGCGCAGCCGGCGAGTAGGTGGCGAAGTTATAGAGGACGCCACTGAAAGTTTTGATGAGCTCCTCAAGGCCCAGTCCTCGCAGTCACCCCCAAGCCCCGGATCGCCTCCCCCCAGGCGGTCCGGGGCTCTCTTCCTTTTAGGGGGCTTCATTTTTGAGTTGATAAGATTTGTCATGTACCCCCCTACCCCCCTGTTTTGCAAAAAAGAGTCTGTAAGTGGATGAAAACAAAGGAAGTCGGTTGCAAAATGTGGCAAAGAGTCCACATCGCATTGACAACATTGGAGATATGCGAGATCGGTGGGTGCAAGGCGAATAGCACGCGGTTACTCCGGTTGGTTTCGCGGGGAATAACGGCAGCGGGCAGGGAAGTACGGTGCGCGTTGGTGCGGTGATCATGGAGTATTATACTAGTTAGATATAGTAACTACTAGTGGAATCTAGTGCCGGATGGAAAATTTAGTTCGGGGATTGCCCGACGGGGCCCTTGCAGAGTTGGTGGGGCGGTGCGGGTGTGTGGTGCTGCGACGGTGTGGTAATATTTACGAACTGTGCGCCCGTAGCTCAGCTGGATCAGAGCGTCTGGCTACGAACCAG
>JAUTXJ010000153.1 GCA_030838075.1 Acidobacteriaceae bacterium | reverse complement strand
GGGCTCCGTGGGGTGGAAAATACCATGACCGACAGAAAAGAATCTGTGGCAGCAAGCGGAGCCCCATCGGGTCGTTTACTCATGCTCCCGAAACACCTACCTGCCCGTAGGTCTTGCCGTAGGGTCTCAAACGAGGAAGCACAGAAAAAATATCCCAACGGTTGGAAGGCACCGACGGAGTCGTCCTGCTCGGGCACGTGCGCAAATGCTCACGAGAGACAACTCATCCTTGCGCCTGACCTAAAGGAAACGCTCGCCGCAGTCGATCAGTTCGAGATTGACGCACTAAAGAAGATCGACGATTACATCCGCCGGGTCGGGTTGGCCGCTCCGACCGAGAACATCCCGCGATTGCTTGATGGTTATAGGGAGGAAGAGGTAACAGAACTGAGCCTGCAAGGGGTGGGAATTTCCACTGTGGTGTGGGCAACGGGATACGCTTTTGATTTCAGCCTTGTGAAGTTGCCAGTCGTCGATTCAGACGCGCCGCTCGCGACTCACACCGCCTGCTGGCCTATGCGTGAACTCGGACTTCGTCATGGGACACTCCCCGTGGGCTGAATGATGTAAACCGTGCATTCCATTTAATAGATCGGTTTCAATCCTAAGTGAGAAAACGAAAATTTCACTCCATGAAGGAGAAATTCTGATGAATGATCCCCACAAGTTCGGCACGGAGTTTGGATCTGATCATGCACTCGAACAAAGTACACCTATTGTCAGTCACCATGACACCATCAAATGGTTTGAGGCAATCCCCGGAGAACAATTGTGCATTCGGGTTCACGGAACACAGGTGAATGGCCGCTATGCAATTATGGAAAATATCGCGGCGCCAGGCACAGCAACACCTATGCACTTCCATGCGGAAGATGAAATTTTTCACATCCTTGAAGCGACTGTGACCTTCAGCATCGACGGCGACGTTTTCAATGCCTCCGTCGGCTCAATTGTGGTTATTCCAGCAGGCGCACATCACGCGTGGAGGAATCGTTCGGACGCTCCGATCCGCATGTTGACCTTCTTTTCGCCAGGTCGAGTAGAAGAGCTTTACCCCAAGCTTGTCGGCTTGTCGCTAGAAGAGCTATCTACTGTAGTCGAACCATTCGGATCAGGCATTGTTGGGCCGCCCATAGATGAGTAACGTCTCCGCAGCGGACGTTTATCTCCACGGCCCGTCATGAGTCGCCGCTCATTAAGCCAGGTTCTTTGGCGACGATCAATGCTCTGGACCAACTGCGAAAAGAGCCTGAACTTGAATGGTCCTATCTGAGCCCTTCGGCAGAATTGAAGCCCGGACAACGTACGGGAAAGTTCCGCCTCGAAAACGACCAGCTCTTGGTAGACGCTACCGGCCAGAGCAAGATTTCAGTTCAGGATTACGCCGTCGCGATGATCGACGAACTGGAACGCCCGACCCATGTTCGGCAGCGCTTTACGGTAGGGTACTGAAAGCAAGCAGCCACGAATAATGAAGTGGCTAGCGGAACAGAAACGCTCACATAACGCCGATCTGTTTTAGCAACCCCACCAAGTCATAGAAGAGTTTCTCTTCCATGATCTCACCGTTCTTCCAGTGAGCGACCGTGCAGAACTCGACCGACTACTTCAAGGAGAGAATTCGATGATTTTGTTGAACCGTGAAACGCGCAAGTCCATTTCGATGGTTGGCGCGAACGGACACTTAAATGAATTGGGACGAGTCCGACTCACTAGAGAATTATTCTGCGGACGGTACCGCCCCGGTCAGCGGGTCCGCTTGAGGGAGATCGCTGCGAAATACGGACTGGACAACGATGCGGTCCTGAAGTTATTTAAAGAGGTTCAATCGCTGGGCTTGATTACGCTGTCGGGCAATTTTGCAGCAGTCCTTCACCTCCCAAACGCCAAAGAGATGCACGAGGCATATGAGATACGCGCCGGGATTGAAGAAATCGCAGGAAGAACGGCGGCGGAGGCACTAAAGGGAAACACTGCCGAGCTACAAAAGGAATTGGACGCGATGCGCGTAGCACTCAGTACCGGCGACTTGGACGGTTGTGCCGAACATGATGTTAAGTTCCACAAAGCCATTCTTCAATCTTCGGGGAACGGAAACTTGTTGCGGGTTTGGGATGCTCTCGTGTTCGACGTACGAATTCGAATCTCAATCAGCAAAGTGTCCAAGGACCTTCCTGAAGTCGTTGAGTCGCATCAACCAATCGTCGATGCACTCCGAAACGGTCGCGCAAGGGAAGCCAGCCTGTTGTTGCGCAACCACGTGGAGACTTTCGCCGAGTACCTCAAGAAATCAGATTCCGACTCGGGGGTTCACAGAGCGTTCCGGAAGGATATGGAGGGCGCGAAAGACGTTCAGCAAGCCTTTTTTCCACCTCAAAGCTTTTCGATTCCCTGTCTGTCTTGTGAGACTTTTTATCAGCCAGCTCGCGGAATCGGAGGTGACTATTATGACTTCCTCTCTCTGTCTGGCGGGCGTTGGGGTATAGCAATCGGCGACGTGTCCGGAAAAGGAATTGGAGCCGCTCTGCTCATGGCCAGCCTGCAAGCCTCCCTTAGGGCACAAGCATTACACCCACATTTGCACCTTACGGAACTGATTGGGGATGTAAACCGTCTGGTCTACGAATCATCCCCAACGGCTTTCTTTGCGTCACTCTTCTATGCGGAGTACAAGCCGGCTACTCGTATGTTGCAATACGTGAATGCTGGCCATAACCCACCGATTATCGTAAGGCCCCAAATGGAATCCTGCGAACTCTTTTATCTACGCGCTCAAGCCGTGCCAATTGGCATGTTTGTGGACACTCAATTCGCGGCGACAAAGTTCCAACTGGCAAAGGACGACATTCTAGTGGCATACACAGACGGGATCACTGAGGCGGCAAATGCTTCTGGCGAACTGTGGGGGCTGGAAAGACTGGAGCGACTGCTGCGGTCTTGCGGCCGGATGGCGCCAAATGAAATCGTCGAGCGCATCTTGGCCGAAGTGTCCGAGTTCGCAAATGGCGAGCCACAGCGCGATGACGTGACGCTCGTAGTAATGAAGGTTCAAGAGGGGTGCGAAATCTGAGGTTCCTTAATAATCTCCGAGCTGCCGTAAGTGGTTGTTTTCGCCATGCCAAAAATACCGCCATTTCTGCCAAGATGGGACCGTTCTATAAATGCCAATTCCCGGAAGTCGTGGCAACAGGAGTCGGGCCACGTAGGTAATGATAAGTCGGATGGTAGGAAGTGATCTCCACTCTGGACGGAACGGGCAACCTGGAACCAACAATCATGCCATGACGTGACCATGAGTGAGGTCGTCAGCAGTATAATCATCGCCACCCTACTATGCATATAGCACCATATAAGCCCCTGATAAGGGCGAGGTCGGTGGTTCAAGTCCACCCAGGCCCACCATCCAAATCACCAGTAAATACGCGGCGATTCTCACTTTTCCCCTTTCGGGGAATATCTCTCAAAAGACCAATTTGCCAACTATTTGCCAACTTTACGATTGGCCGGATGGCACTGCACACAGGGCGTTAAATTCGGGTGAAGGCCAAACGGCTAGCATCGATTCGGCTATATCGAGAACGCTGCCCTCTCAGGTCGAAGGACGTGCACGCAGTGCACGATACCGCGAGGCTGTGGAAGGAGCGGGAAGGTATTTTAGTCAGTTTTCGAGGGCGTAGTTCAGTTGGTTAGAGCGCCTGCCTGTCACGCAGGAGGTCGCGGCTTCGAGTCCCGTCGCTCCCGCCATTGCTGTAGATCTCGCGCCCCAAACCGCTCTCTATTTGTGAATACGGTTGCAAAACCACACGCGTATGATGGGTGGAATCTGACAATCGCACGGTTTTAATCACCGAACGACGTTCATGGTAGCAGCATCTTATCGACTATGAGACCTTCGAACCCCGGCGGAAATGTGGATAGACTGTTCTTCCTGATGGAGTCTGATGCGCATTCTCGTTATTGAAGACGAGCAGAAAGTTGCGGGCTTTATTCGCAACGGCCTCGAGCAGGAAGGATATGCCGTTGATGTGGTGTACGACGGAGAAGAAGGGACGTATCAAGCCGAAAATTTCGACTACGACGCGGTGATCCTCGATCTGATGCTCCCGAAGGTTCCTGGCCTGCAAGTGCTCAAGAAAATTCGAACGCGGAATCTCACGGTGCCGGTGCTGATTTTGACTGCTAAAGGAACTGTAGACGAAAAAGTGGCGGGACTTGACGCTGGAGCGAGCGACTACCTGGTTAAACCTTTCGCCTTCGCCGAGCTCTCCGCGCGCATCAGAGTGCTCTTGCGCCGCGGCGCCCAGGAAAGCACGACTCTGCGGCTGGCCGATCTGGAAATGAATACGGCATCGCGCACGGTGATCCGCGCGGGCTCAAAAATCGATTTAAAATTAAAAGAGTTCTCGCTGCTGGAGTTTTTGTTGCGCAACGCCCGGCGAACCGTCACGCGCACCATGATTATCGAGCACGTGTGGGACATTCATTTCGATTCCGTCAGCAATGTCGTGGATGTGCACATCAACACTTTGCGAAACAAGATAGACCGCGGGTTTTCACCGCCACTGATTCATACCATTCGAGGCGTCGGTTATGTACTTACCGATGAATCCGCATGAGGCCTCTCAGCGTTCGCGCACGCCTGACCCTCTTCTATTCCCTTATGCTCACGGTAGTACTCGCGTTCTTTGGCTTTCTTTTTTACAAGAGCCTGGGCTTGGTTATCGAGCAAAGGTTAACGGCGGACTTGAGGGAACGCGCAGTCTTCCTCACCAACCACGAACGTGTTGAGGATGGCGGCGTCCAGCTGGTTTTCAATCCAAACGATCGTGAAGAAGCATACCTCGTTCACTCCGCCGCGCGTTACTACCAGGTATTTCAGCTTCCCAGCGGCGTACTTTTGGTGCAGTCCCAAGAGCTGGAATTATTGGGCGCGCAACTTTCTCCCGACGCAGTCCGTTCCCTGGCGCGCGCTCAAGAGTTCTCTGATATGCAACTTGAAAACGAGCGACTGCGGTTTCACAACGACGTCATCTCCAAAGATAACGCCAATTCTTATTTAGTTCGCGTGGGGATTCCGCTGACCCCAGCGGACGACGCGCAACGCGGCTTTCTGCGTTCCCTTCTATTTCTTGTGCCCGTCGGCGTCCTCCTGGCGGCCGTCGCCGGCTGGGAAATGTCCCGCAGAGCACTGCGGCCCATGAAATCCCTGGCTACCGCAGCGCGGCAAATAGACATCGAGCAACTTCAGGAGCGGTTGCCCACCCGCGGCGCGGGAGACGAAGTGGATGAAGTCGCCCAAGCGTTTAATGAGACTCTGGCGCGGCTTGAGAACTCTGTTGGCCAGATGAAGCAGTTCACTGCCAGCATCTCTCATGAACTGCGTACTCCGCTGACCACCCTCCGTGGCGAAGCGGAGATCGCCTTGCTCGAAGCGCGGTCCGTGGATGAATACAAGCTCGTACTGGCCAGCCAACTCGAGGAATTCGACAAACTGTCGCACATGATCAACCAGTTGCTGGTGCTCGCCAATGCCGAAGCTGGCGAGATTGAGTGGACGGACCAGAGTGTGGATCTTTCAGACATGATTGTCTCTCTGGTAGAGCAGTTGGAGCCGGTCGCCTCGGTAAAAGGAATCACGATGACGACCACAGCGGAACCGCACGTCCATGTGTGCGGAGACGCCAGCTGGATTGAGCGCGTGGTTCTGAATCTTCTGGACAACGCCATAAAATTCACACCGGACGGCGGGAACGTTACCGTCAGGATGGCGGCCAAGGGCGCGGAAGCAGCTTTAAGTGTCCAAGATAATGGAATCGGCATTCCCGCGGAGGCCCTACCTCACATTTTCGAAAGGTTTTATCGCGCGGAACCTTCCCGCTCCAAGCAGATCGAAGGCGTGGGCCTGGGCTTGGCTCTGGCTCAGTGGATTGTCGAAAAGCATCGCGGCCGAATAACTGGGGAAAGCCAGCTGGGCAAAGGAAGTTGTTTCACGGTATACCTCCCACTCGATCATTCCCCTAACTTATAGACCCCAACAGCTTTATCCCACATCTCCTTCATTAAATAGAAATTAGATTCATTTCATGTTCGCTTCAGTCTGTCCCACTAGAATGTGTCTGGAGTTGCGAGGTTCAAAGCGCCAAGCATTCTGTGGGCTGGTGCTGTGAACGCGAGTACGAATTCAAATTGGCGTTTAACAAACTCTGTAACGTAGCTGCTCAAAACATTCTAGAAATCGAAGGAGACAAGTAGTGATGAATACAGGTAAGAAATTCAGAATCTGGACGTCCACCGCAGCTCTTTTTGGCGCTACGTTAGTTGGTGGCGCGCTCATCGCCAAGACTTCGCACTCCAATGCGAAAGTTGAGGCGCCCATCTTTGCTTCCACCTCAAGCGCTTCGCCCATGCCCGCGGCAATGGTTTCCACTTACGCGCCGCTCCTCAAGGAAGCTCTCCCGGAAGTTGTAAATATTGCTTCTTCACGAAAGATTAAACATACCGATGAAGATTCCAATCCACTTTTCGATGATCCGTTCTTCCGCCAGTTTTTCGGCGATCAGCAGCCACATTCCAAGGGACAGCTGCAGCCGCGCCAGCGAGGGCCGCAAGAGGAGAAAGAACACGGCCTGGGCTCGGGGGTAATTGTCGGAACCAACGGCTACATTCTCACTAACAATCACGTGGTTGACGGAGCGACGGACATCAAAGTCTCACTTCGAGACAAGCGCGAATTCACCGCCAAGGTCGTTGGACGAGATCCCAAGACGGATATCGCCGTCTTGAAGATTGACGTGGATCACCTGGCCGCGATTCCTCTCGGCGATTCCTCAAAGGTACAGGTCGGCGATCTCGCGTTCGCTATCGGCGATCCATTTGGCGTAGGCCAAACGGTCACCATGGGGATTGTGAGCGCCACCCGCCGAGCCAATCTCGGCATTGAAGACTATGAAGATTTCATCCAGACCGACGCAGCCATCAACCCCGGCAATTCTGGCGGCGCGCTTATAGACGCGAAAGGCGATCTGATCGGAATCAACACTGCGATTCTTTCCGGTAGCGGTGGGAATCAAGGCGTGGGTTTTGCCATTCCCGTGAATCTTGCCAAGCGCGTGATGGATCAGATTGTGGACCATGGCCATGTCGTCCGCGGTTTTCTGGGCGCCACCATTCAGGACGTAACTCCAACCATGGCGACGGCACTCAAAATGAAGGACTCCAACGGAGTTCTTATCGGCGACGTCACCGCCAAGGGGCCTGCGGCACAAGCTGGCGTGAAGCCGGGCGACGTGGTGACCAAGCTGAACGGACAACCGATGCTGAACGCCGCGGAGTTGCGGCTGCTGGTATCCCAGACCAATCCCGGAACGACCGTGCCGCTCACAGTTCTGCGCGGCGGCGACAGCTTGAACCTCACAGTGAAACTAGGCGAACTACCTAACGACCACGAAAAATCTACCGATAGTGGTTCCGGGCAAGACACGCTGCAAGGTCTCCAAGTTGAGCCCCTGACTCCCGCGCTGCGGCAGCAACTGCATATCGGGCAGGACAACAACGGCGTGGTTGTTTCCCAGGTAGATCCCAACAGCACAGCAGCCGCCTCGGGGATCCGCGAAGGTGACGTCGTACAGGAAGTAAATCATCACGGTGTAACCAGCGTCAGTGAATTCGAGCAAGCGATGCGTAGCGCCAGTGGCCAGCCCATCCTGCTTCGTATTTCGCGCGATGGTACCGGCTTATATGTCGCCATAGCGACGCAGTAACTCGGGCTGCAGCTAACATAGCAGTCCGATGTTGAATAGCGGACGGTCCTCACCCACCGTCCGCTATTTTTTTTGGAGCCCTCAATCAATTTTTTGGTTTTACGATTCTGTGAGGTTGTGCTTTGTCTCTTCGACAATCGTCGGTGCTGGTCTTCGAGTGGGAATGGTGCGCCATTGACAAAGACCTAGAATCGGCATAGGCTGTGACATATGCCAAGACGACTAGTCACAGCCGAAAGACACGTGAAGGTCTTTAAGAATGGGCGAAACCGGGCTGTGCGGATTCCTCGGGAGTTCGAATTCCCCGGTGAGGACGCCGTCATGCGCAAGGAGGGAGACCGGCTGATCATCGAACCTGCACCGCCCAAGTCCCTGTTGTCCGTTCTTGCCACCCTGAGCCGGCTCGATGAGAATTTCGCACCGATTCCGGATGAGCCTCCTGATCGGGTCGATCTATGACGGGCTATCTGCTTGATACCAACGTGGTCTCGGATCTGGTTCGCAATCCACAGGGCACTGTTGCGCAGCGCATCAGGAAGGTGGGTGAAACAAAAGTTTGCACCAGCATCATTGTGGCCTCAGAGCTCCGCTATGGTGCAGAGAAGAAGGGGTCGCAGCGGCTCACGACACAACTCGAAGTGGTGCTGGGGGCTCTGCAGGTTCTTCCTTTCGATTCGCCCGCAGATGTTACGTACGGCCGGGTTCGAGCACAGCTTGAGCGGGTCGGCAAACCGATCGGCGGCAACGACCTGCTCATCGCTGCTCATGCTCTTACGCTTGGTTATACCCTGGTTAGCGACAACACAAGGGAGTTTGCTCAGGTGCGAGGCCTACAACGAGAGAACTGGCT
>JAUTXJ010000140.1 GCA_030838075.1 Acidobacteriaceae bacterium | reverse complement strand
CCTGACGCGGCTTTAGGCGCGTCCATCGACCTGGGATTACTTCAAGTTCTGACGTTAATATCAGCTTGCTGGGTTTTGTCCAATTTGGCATTAATCCGCAGAACCTTGTCGCTAAGAATCGTCGGATTCAGGCCCGCTGCGCGGTTGAAGACCGCTTCGCGACGTTTAGCAAATCGAGCCCAACTGAAACGCCTCATCTTTTCCTGAGCTGCATTTCCCATCTGACGGCGCAACTGCGGGTTCTCACAGAGCTTGGTCATAGCCATGACTAGAGACGTTGCGTCCCCTGGGATTGTCAAGAGACCATCATGACCATCTTCAACGAGGTCCGTCATCCCACTCGACTCCGTCGTGACGACCGCGAGGCCTGAAGCCATGGCTTCGAGCAAGACTAAAGGCATGCCTTCCACCAGCGAAGGCAGAACAAAAATATCGTGGCTGGCGTAAAGGGCAGGCATGTCATCACGGCAGACGAACGGGCGAACCTCCAACGAACTTTGTGTGAGATGGGAAAAGTAACGCCGGACGCCTTCCTCGGTTTCAGTGCAACCGGCAATTGTCAGGCGAACGCCAGGAATTAGGGCGCTCAACCGCGCGAAGGACTCAGCTAAAGGATAGATGCCTTTATGATCGATCCAAGTGCCGACGAATAAAAATCTGGGTGTGAAATTTTCAATTGAGGAGCGCTGATGGAAAAATTCCGGCCCGACGCCATTGGGAATGAACCATACTCGGTCAGGCGGAAGCCTGTAATGCAACTGTAAAAATAAAAGAGCTTCACGATTTGTAACTATGCATTGGTCGGCGGTCCGGAACGACCACCGGTAAGTATGCATGTGATAAAAATGTTGCCATATACGGTTCTGCCATCGAAAGTAGTCCGCTCTTCCTTTCTTGGCCTCCCTGCCCATGGCGTAGTTTCTACGTTCCTCAAGACCGTGCATGGTCATGATATAGGGAGGTCCAGCATGTAGACCCCGTCGCCGACGCTGAAATCCATACCAAAAACCAAACGGAGCGTGAACGTTAATTACGTCAAAATCGCTTTTAACTCTCGAAACATATTCTGTGATTGCTACAGCGAATTCGAGAGTCCTAAATCGACGAGGCCAGCGAGTTTTGGGCAAAAGGTCATCGAAGAACAGCGGCTTCACTGAGTGCCCGAGCTTACGCAATTGTTCCGTTACGTTATAAACAATTCCTGCAACCCCGGCTTCGGCGTTTCCGGCTACCCCAGCAATCATCAGTACCCGCATTTTTACGCCAAGTCTCACTTTCGGCCGTCAGATAATCAGCCCTAACAACCTAAACGCCTGCAAACTACTCGATTCGTTCGATCATCGGCAAACAAATATGACAATTCTTAGATCCATTGCCCACGATTCGATCTCGGCATAGGTTCTAGCCGCGGAACCATGTGAAATAGGACGCTCCGCCTGCATAGGTAACGTCGAGGCTGCAATACTAACATTGCTCGATTCTTGCTGGACGTGCAATTCCGTGTCGCCTCTGTTCAGAGGAGGTTTAGTGTAGGGCTCCCCTCTAAAACTGGAGTCAACATAGAGTATTCTCCTGGGATCATCCCTACATAGCTGGGCAGTTCTTTGCTGTCTGCGAATCGCGCCGGATCGCCTAGGAACACTTCGGTCGCTAACGCGATGATTGGTCCTACTCCAGGATGAGTTCATCAACAACCGTGCTCCGGAACGTTCCCGAGCTTGCTGCTCGACTCGCTGATTCAATTCCTCGATCTCCGTCTCGAATTTCACATACATCGCCTGCAACTCATTCCGCCGATAAGCGGCATGTGCGGACAACGGCAAAGACGCGGGCATTTTGTATTTTGACCCGTAGCCCCACCCACTGATGGCGACGTCGCAGCAAGACCCGCAGATCTAAGAGTTCTTTCGTAGGTAACTAGATTGCCGGAAAACGCTCTTCTACCAGGAGTGACAGAAGTAAGTCCGCATCCCGCCGATCATGTTTTTGTTTTCTTGGTTCGGCTGCTCGAATCGTTGCCGGATGGCCCACCAGGCATTCGATTCGGAGTTCCTCCATGAGGTTCACAAACCACTGCATGGAACCGGTGGCTTCGATTCCCACGCGTACTGGTCGAGGAAGTTTGCAATAAAACTCGCGCACGTTGTTGCCCTCGTGCTGCAGAGTGGTCTTCACAACCTCGCCAGTGGTGGTGTCCAGCATCGCAACGTCTGCTGGCGAGCGTGCAAATCACATCCTATTAACTGGCCAATCTTTCCTCATTTTTCTTCCGTATGGATCTTCTGCAGTTGTGAAGCCACAGTGAGGAGGCGTTTGTCGAGACGCTGCAATGTACGGCGGTTTTTCTCATTGCCTAACTGACGGCGGTACATTTCAAGAAGATGACGTGTTGCCTCCAGTGCCTGACGGATAGTCGGGAGGCCGACGCTGGGGATGTCTTTGGGGAGCGCAAGCGTGGGCAGACGATGCGGATTGACGGCATTCTGTCGGGCCTGATGGAATTCGCGCTGCAGATCCTGCTGAGTGACCTGTACATATCGCAAGGTCATGCGGATATCTTTGTGGCCGAGCAGCTGCATCAGGGCCGGGAGGCTGACACCCAACCGCAGCATCTCTGTGGCAAAGGAATGCCTCAGCCGGTGCGGTGTGACATGAGTGAAACAACCGGCACGCTTCGCGGTCTGGGCAATCACCGAGCGAAGAGCTTTGTCCAAGGTCTGGCGGCGCCGACGTGGTAGCAGCAAGCGTTGTGACTTCGCCAAGTAGGAGGGTGGGGCCGAAGCACGCAAGGCGAGGACCCGTTCCACGATTTGCCGGAGTTCGGGATCGGCGGGAACCAAGCGCTCGGTATGCAGCTTGCCGAGCGGGACGTGTAAGGCCCAGCGGTCTGGCCCTAGCTGCCGCAGGCAGTGCAGAGACAGATCGAGGCATTCGCCGATGCGGATTCCCGTAGCGCGCATGAGCAGGAGCGCATTCGCCGTCAGATCATCGGTTCGGCGCAATTCCTGCTGCAAGAGTTGATCCTCCTGGAGGGAAAGCGGTCTGGGAAGGTAGCGAGGTTGCACTGGGAAGTCTTCGCGGCGGATGAAGTCGGGTTGAATGGAAGGAATGTTGGCCGTCAGATTATGCAGCAATCTCCGGAGGCGAATGAGATAGGTGAAGCGAGTTGCGTTGCCCAGCGGCGGATGTTGTTCGCTCAGCGCACGGAACCAACTGAGAAGATGGGGATCGCGGCGCAATTGAGAGAGGTGGCGAACCTGTGGAAAGGCAGTACGGAGATAGGCGAAGAAGCGGCGCCCGATATATCGATATTCCGCCACCGTATTGGGCCGCAAGGCGAGGCCGAGCGTTTGGATATGCGTTTCGAGAATCTGTTCGAGGCTGGGCCGGGATGGGTTCATGAGATTTGAGAGGAACCCAAGCGAGCCCGGTTCTCGATGGCGCGAGCGTATTCGCGCCAGACATCCTGCGGAGCGAGTTGGACGTACAGCATCGTCGTTGCGATTTGCGCATGGCCCATCAGCTGTTGCAGGGCGGGCAGCGACATCCCTGCTCGCACCATGTCCGATCCAAAGGTGTGACGAAACCGATGAGGGTTGGCCTGGCGCACTTGGCTCAACACCCGATGATGGCGAAACAGCGAGCGGAGGCCGGCCGAGGTCATGGCCTGGGCGCGGTGCTGGCCTTTCAAGGAGACGAACAATGCTGGCGAGTTGGTCAGCGGCCTTTCCAGACGCAAGTAGTGTCCGAGCACTTCGAGGATTTCCGGGGGCAGCGGCACGACGCGCTTCTTGTTGCCTTTGCCAAGCGCACGCAGCTGGCCCTCGGCGAGTTGCAAGTCTTCCAGCTGAAGAGCCAAGACCTCGCAGGAACGCAGACCATCGAGGAGCATCAAGCCCACGAGAGCCAAATCGCGATAGGTGCGGAAACTTTGCCAGAACTTCGCGACTTCTGCAGAAGAGAGTGGCACGATGACCCGCCGATTTTGTTTGAGGTGGAGGCCCCAGGCGACGGCGGGGCGGCGCCGGCCGTAGCCGAGCGGGGACCGTTGGGTATAGCGGCGCTGGAAATGCACTTTGCCGGCAGGAATTTCTTGTCCGGTGTGGAAGCGATAGCAGCAGCGCACTGTACCGAGGCGATGATTCACGGTCTGCGGTGTGGGTTGGGGATCTTGCTCGAGTTGATTACGAACATACTCGACGATCGTGGACTCGGTTATCTCGGCGAGTCGTCGGTGCTGCGGTTCGAACCAGCGCGCGAAATTGAGAAGGTCATAGGCATAGATGCGAAGCGATCGTAGGGAGAGTTGCCGGAGTCTCTGGCTATCGAGGAAGGCGTTCGCCCAATCGAGTTCTCCTCTCTTGTTGTCACGCACTCGATATGGAGAGGCGCTGGCGGGCGCGGCAGGCTGATAGACCACGGAGAGCTTCATGTACGCCCCCAACCCCAGCGTTGCAGCAACTGCTTGACGCTCTCCAGATCCGCAGCCGCGTCGCGCAGTGCGGTTCTGCGAACGGGTGGGAGAGAGGAACTCGAACGCAAGGCGTGGTCGGGCAGTGAGGAAGAACCGTCAGGTCCTTTCCGGAAAGACGGAACAGGCAGGTCCAGCACCTGGTAAATACCGCCTTCATAGGCAATCAGGTCTCGCGCCACCAGCTCCTTGCGGGCCCCGTCCAGTTCATGAGGAAAACGAATGTCCAGCAATTCCGCCAAACGCGCGTCGGAGTAAAAGCTGACTCCATCTTGATTCGAGACCGCCACCAGCACGAAGTAGAGCAACTTTTCCAGACGCGTTAAGCCTCGATCGAATCCCTCGCGCAGGAAGCGGTGATCAATCCAGCTGAAGGAACCGCGAATCGAACGTCGGCGATCGGGGCGGGGCGGGTGGGGTCGAGACTTCGGCATTTTTCATTCCTCAGCGGGTTCAAAGTAGGGGGACAGGATTAGGAAAGCCATCGAATCTTGTGGGACTTACTGGGGACCTACCGCGATACTTTTCCGCAACTTTATGAATGATCGAGAGTTACGAAGATATCGCGGCTTGTGTGACTTACATGGGCAATGTGGAGGGAAGCTCTTTCCGACGCGAGAGTTACGCGCAGATCAAGACTTGTGGGACTTACAGGCGCCGATCTCAGCCGCTGGCGATATTTTTGGACGAGAGCCGCGTTGCGCCGCACGTAGTCGGGATGTTGCTGGCGGTAGCGGCGCTTGTAGTCGAAACGCGTTCCGTAGATTTCCTTTTGGTGCTCATAGGAGCCGCGAAAGTAATCCGGGTGCTTGCTCCGCCATTGCCGACCAGACTTCTGCTTCTGCTTGCGGCGACAGTCCGACTGACCACAGGTCTTTTGCCGCTGCTTGAGCCGAGGATGGGGATAAAACCAACGACGACAAAAAGAACACCTCCGCCTCGCGAACATTCCCTCTCCTCCAGTCAACCTCAGAAGGAGAAGCAAACAGGGCGAGCAAGAAAAGAGAAAAAGCAAAAGGGAAAGGCTATTGAGACTTGATCTGAAAAAGAAGGAATCAGAAGACGAAGAATCAAGCCATATCCGAGGACAACCCTTTTCCCGAATATTGGCCGGTTAAACGCCTATAATTCGCATCTCGGCCTCCTTCGGTCCGAGCTCTGTAGGGTGAACACCGAACAGTCTACTCGGGCCGTCGCGGGGCCGGCGTCGTTAAGACATCAACCAGGAGCTTGTCTCTTTGAAATTTGCCGATGGAGCGAATAGACAATCAACTTCCGTGCTTTTTGGTCCAGTCTTGGGCTTTTTCCTTCGCTTGACCAACTTGTTCTCTGGTCATTTTTTCAGTGAGCGTGGGGAGCAGCTTCTTGCTGGGTTCAAAGCCAGCGTCGGCAGCAAGGCTTATCCACATGTACGCCGAGACGAAATCCTTAGGGACACCCTTTCCGAAGTAATATATCGCTCCCAAGTTGTGCTCGGCGGGAGCAAAATGATGCTTCTCCGCAACTCGTTGAAAAAGACGAACCGCTTCCCCAGTGTCCTGGGGCAGTCCCTGTCCATCTCGGTACATCACTCCTAATGAGTACGCTGCTCGGACGTGGTTTTGGTCTGCGGCGAGTTTGAAAAGCCTGGCAGCCTCTCTATAGTCCTGAGGCACCAACTTTCCGGTGCAATAGAGAGAGCCGAGATTGTATTGGGCCTCATCGAAGCCCGCATCTGCTGCCTGGCGAAAATATTTGACAGCTTCTTCGCCATTTGTGTCTACGCCGAGACCTTGCGAATAAATGGCGCCGAGGGCATTCCATGCATCATTTTCGCCGTGCGCCGCACCTTTAAGCAGCCATTCTTTTCCTTGGGTGTAATTTCCTGGGATGTCCTTCGCAACGAGATATATTAGGCCGAGTTGGGTCTGTGCAAATTTGAAGTCTTGGTTTGCCGCCTTTGTCATCCACAGCACGGCCTTTTCGTTACTCTTCTCGACAGACTGACCCGTGAAGTACAGCCAACCAAGGACGTATTGTGATTTGGCGTCACCTTTGCCTGCTTTTTCCTTGATAAGTGGAACCATCTCAGGAGAGATGTCCACGTCCTTGAGTGCTGACGTGCTTTTGCCGGTCAGTTCGTCGATAACTTGGCATAGACCAGCTTCGGGATACGCGACGCAGAGACAAAGCGCGCAAAAACAGAGACGTAGAAGTCTCGCTCTAATGGCCAACGCATCCACCTCACAAATTTCTTATGCTCACTTCGCGCATCGTAGTGAATCCCACACAGCACGGCTTGGTGGCACGAGCCCATTTTGAAGCAGCGACGCCGAAATGCACCTGGTTAACTCCCGACCAGTGAGCTCGCACGTGTAATCGGAAACTGACTCACTACCCATTTCCGCGGTGGTTTGCGCCGAATCGCGGCGTGTGCTACACATCAGGGATGCCTGATTTTGCCGCGCCTGTGGAACGACTGATCGACGAATTGAAGCACCTTCCGGGAATTGGCCAGAAAACAGCCCAACGATTGGCTTTTCATCTGTTGCGAAGTTCCCCGGAGAACGCTTTGGCGTTGGCGGAAGCTATTCGCGATGCCAAGGAAAAAATCCGCGAGTGCTCCACGTGCCACAATATTACAGATACCGATCCTTGCCTCTATTGCGTTGGTCCAACGAGAAACCACCGCACGATCTGCGTGGTCGAAGAAGCGCATAACATCATGGCCATAGAGAAAACGCGGATGTATTCCGGGATGTATCACGTTTTGGGCGGAGCGTTGTCGCCACTTTCGGGCCGCGGGCCGGAACAATTGAAAATTAAATCACTAATAGAACGCCTGAAGACCGGGGGCATCGAAGAGATTATCGTAGCGACGAATCCCACCGCCGAGGGCGAGGCCACAGCAGTGTACATCTCTAAATTGTTGAAGCCTCTGGGAGTGAAAGTAACGAGAATTGGCGTGGGCATCCCAGTGGGAGCTGACTTGGAATACGCGGACGAAGTAACGATGTTGAAGGCAATGGAAGGAAGACGCGAGCTTTAATAGCCGAAGGCGGAAGTCAGCTGGCGGCAAAATATAGTACTGGTAGAACTTTACGGCCAAGGATTAGTACTGGTGGGACTGTCTGGTCAAAGATTGAATTTGAGTATAGAGTCTGGATTCTGCGGAGTCCCCCGGCAAGGAGGTGCGCTATCCCGACCCCGGCGCACTACACGTCGTTTTTGGTCCGGCTCGCAAACTTGGGCGGTAAGGTTCCGGCGCTAGGATCGCGGCGGATCGACGTATGTGCTTTATTTTGAATATTTTGTGCGCTGGCCGACCATTGCAAGATGGCTGGACTTACTGCGCGGCAAGAGTCGACAGCGTGTGGAACCGGCTGCAACTCGCAAGCCAAATGACGTCCGTAGAAGTGGGAGTGCAAGACGCGTGATGGATGAAATAAGCATCAATACCAGTAATACAGCGGAAGGAACTGCTGAAGTGTCAGCAGGGTCGGCAGCGCACCCCAGTTCGGATCTGCGCAAGCGCCGCAGCACACGTATCGTGCAGGCGGTGCCTCTGGCGGTCACCGGAGTAGATGCGATCGGGCGCCCTTTTACAGAGCACACTTCGACTCTAATCATTAACTGTCATGGATGCCGCTACCAATCGAAACATTATGTTTTGAAAAATATGTGGGTGAAGCTGGAGATTCCCCATTCGGATTCCGGACAGCCGCCGCGGGTAGTACGTGGACGGGTTGCATGGATTCAGCGGCCGCGAACGGTGCGGCAACTTTTTCAAGTGGCTCTCGAGTTGGAGACGCCCGGTAATGTATGGGGCATCGCGTTTCCTCCCGAAGATTGGTTCGCATTTCCGGAAGTCGAAACGCAGCAGCAGCAGGTGGGCGCTCCCTCCGAGCCGCAACCGAACGAGGTAGATCAGGAAATACCAACTCACTTTGATCCCGAACATACGGCGGCGCACGTGAACGATAATTTACGAACCTTCCCTTCCCCGACAAGCACTACCGACGCTTCACTCCAACTGGCGCGACAACTGGCGCGGCTGGTGGCCGATGCCAAGCAACAGATCCAGGCGGCCGCGCGAGAAGCAGCCACTCACGCGGTGGCCCAGGAAGCCGCGCACCTGATGGAAAAAATTCAACCGGAAGCCGAGAAACACGCGCAGTCTGCCGGCGGTGCGGCTGCGGAAGTGGCGCGCCGCGAATTGACGAATTGGCTGACATCACAATTTGAAGAGACCAAGAGCGAGCTGAGTTCGCAACTTACGCGAGATGGTCAGGCACAGCGCGAGCAGCATGCGGAGCAATTAAAAAACAGCGGTGAAGTGGTTGTGGCTTTATTCAAGGAAGCGGAAGAGATTGCCACCCGATTGAAGTCGCAAGCCGCGGAGATAGAGGCCCGGTTGCAAGCGGAGGCCGAGGCGCTGGTGCGAGCGCAACACGAAGCGGCACAGTTGCGTGAGGAAACCAGCGTCAACCTGGCCATTCAAGCGGAAGAAACCGAAGCGCATATCATGGAGCGCGCCGACGCCGCAGCTCGCACCATGGAAGAAGCCGCGCGCGTCCGCGAGGAAGCGATTGTGCGGCTGAAAGCGCAGGCGGCGAATACCGAAGCGCACATCCTGGCGGCGGCGACTCGTGCGGTGGAAGAATCGGAACGTCTACGACAGGAGACGCTGGAGCTGCACTGGCAGACTTTGCGTTTGGCGGCCGAGGACGTGCAGCAGCAGGTGGCGTTGAATATGTCCACCGCACGGTTGGATGTTGACGCGCATATGGCGCGGGAAATGGAAATGGCCAAAGCGCTTTGGCAGGCCAGCCTGGAAACCTCTTTACATACGGCGCAAAATCGCATCGTTGGCGACGTGGAACAACGGCTGACCGGGCTGCGTGATTCGCTGCAAGAATCTACGGAACGGCTGGAATTTGGACTGGCGCGCGCGAATGAATCCGCGGCTACGCTTGAGAATTTTTCGAACCGTCTAGGAGTTTTGCACGAGCAGGCGCTGGTGGGATTCCACACCCAATTGGACGACGTGCTGAGCTTGCATAGGAACGAACTGCACCGCAGGTCGGAATCGCTTTTCGAAGACATAACTTCCAGGTTGCGTACAACATTTGAGGAAGCCGGCAATCGCGCCGCCCAGGAATTTGAACAACGCATTTCAGGAATGATCGCGCCACACGTGCAAAGCACACAGGAATCGCTTCATCGCTTGGCCGGCGGACGAGCGCTGCTGGATGCGGCTATTTCCATGCAGCAGGACCGCATCAGGGCTGCGGCGGATGAGGCGTTTGCCGAGTCGCTTTCCAGATTCAAGGACAACCTGGGCGGCGCTGAACAGTTGCTGGATGAAACCGCGCGCTCGGTCACCGGCCGGAACATTGCCGAGATGGAAGAAAAGCTCAGCGACATCAAGCACCAGGCCATCCAGGATGTTTTCAAATCCGCGGAATGGTATGAGAAGAAGGCGCAAACACATATCCAGAACGTGACTGACAAAGCCGTGGACCACGCCAATTCGCACCTGCGAGAAAAGGCCGACGAGCTTTCCAGCGCGTTCACCAGTGAATTGGATAATTCCAGCCGCAATTTTGTGGGGCACACGCAGTCGCAGATGGAAAACACGGTGCGAGACGCTTTTGAGCGCGCCCGAACGCTTTTTGCCGAAGCCTCGGACACTACCGCGGCGGCGTTTACGGATGAGGTTCAGCGCACCGGACGCCATGAGCTGCAGGGATTCGGCGAGGAATTGCACCAGAAGGTGGAGCAAGCTCGCGCGGAGCTCGGGGCGGCGCAAAGGGAGCTATCGCAAAAAATTACAGTGGAGCAGGCGGAATTTTTACGGCGTTTCCAGGAAGCTATGGAGAAGGCAATCGAATCTGGCGTCCGGGAAGCGAACGAGAAGGTTGAGGCCAGCTTCTCGCCGCTTATTGATTCCTGGAAAATGATGACCGACCGTCACCAGAGTGACCTCCGCAACGTGTACAACAAGATGAGCGAGCAGTCTACGGAACAGCATCGTACGCGACTCGAAAATGTTTCCAATCAATGGATGCTGGCAACCGTGACCGCACTGGACCATCAATCGCGCGAGATTGTGGCCGATATTTCGGCCAATGCGGAAGAAAGATTGCGCGAAACCTGCACGCAGGTTTTTGAGAACATCGGCGAAACCTTGCAGGAACGCTTGCAGCAGATCGCCCGGAATTTGACCACACCTACCGACCCCAACAGTCGTTCGCGTTCTGCGACGTCGAGCAGCTAAAGCAGCGCTTTTGTTTCAGTAAGTCAATAAGGTCAGTTACCGCAGCGAACCACCAATCTGCCTCAGTTCACGCGCATTCGCATGCGATGCGCGTCCCCGGTATAATGAAGAAGTTCCTCACACATGGCTAATCGTGCATATCTGCGCGTCTGGACGCGCGATTTCTCCGAAGAACTGATGATTGCTGAGTTCGCCCGCTTTCTGGCCAGCGCTCCGTTATCGGCGTCCATGAATACTTTCGCGGAATTAACCGTCCAACCAGTTGATGCGACGGAAACGCCGGTAGCGTCATGGGACCTGCGGGGCCAGGGATATGGGCCGGCGGAGGTTGCGGCGCTCTCCTTGCAGCACTTGAATACCGACAGTGCGTATATTGCCACCGCCAAGTGGGACTTGTGGGAGCTCAACGTGGAGAGTTTGAAGTGGCAGCACGCGCCTGAACCCTTGGTGCTCACCTGCAATGGCACGGATTACGACAATGGCGTGGCCGCAACCGAAGGGCATTTCGTTGCGGATTTGGGTTTTGAACATTTTTTTACCGGACATGCTGGTTTGCTCGCTCCGGGCAAGGCCACCAATCCGTTTGATTCTTCGGGTCACCCGGTGGAACATACGTTTCGCCGCTGGATGGCGGCGGGCGGCAACTTGAAGGAGTATCACGCAAAAACGCGCGAGAACATCCAACAGTTATTCACTTGGGTGGAGGCATTGCAGAAAGCGCTGCCCGTAGAGCGAAGTGAATTGTGGTCCGAGGGCGAGGAAAATTTCGAGGCGCGCCTGGACGCAATTCTTGCGCAGCGCTGACGCGAGTGTTTCAAGCAAGCGGTAGAGTCTTGAGCGCACAGCAGCTAGAATGAGCAATAAGTGAACCGTCCAGCTTCGAGAGGTTATTGAGGACGGACATGGTGCCGAAGCCGGCGGAAAAGGCCGTTACTTTGATGAAATACCGGGTGGTCGGATCGCGGTTGAACAAAAATCTCACGCAAAATATTTTTATTGCCGGGCTGGTGACAGCGGTGTTTGGATTTTTGAGCGTCGGATGCGGCACTGAGACGCCCAAACCTTCGTCAGAGCCGGCTGCTCAGGCAAAGCCCGCGGAGCCGGCAATTCCTGACGATATTCAGGATGCCGCAAGGCATTTGCTAGGCAGCGATGCGCAGGTGCTGCTGGTCGGCGATCTAGCAAAAAATGGAAAACGGCAGTTTCTGGCGGCTAATGTGATACCCAAAACGCCACAGAACAATGTGCCTGGCACGGTAGTCACTCGCGCGATTGTGGCTCAAGACGATGACGGGAAATGGACGGAGTTGCTGCGAGTGGATGAGCATTTGAAAAATCAAAAAGGATATTTGGGGTTGACGCCACTTGATTCCATTAATGGATGGCGGTTGCAGTACGAACGAAATCCGGAAAAAGGTCTTCAGTTATATTTCACGCCATTAAAAGTAAATGGTGACACGCACGTGCTGACGATTGGAGTGCGCTGGAATCCGGCCACCAACCGTTATCAGTCTCTGGACAGCAACTACGAGCATTTCCTGAAGGAATCAACTTCACTGCAAAATGTGAGGTCCTCGCTGCGATGAGTGCGGCTGCCACAACCAGTGCGGCGCTAGGAACTAAAGCTGCCGCGAAGGAGCCGCCCAAGGTTTCCGCGTGGAAGAATCTGCGTGGACTGTTCCCGTATCTGCGGCGTTACCCTGGCGGCCTAGCGCTCGGATTATTGGCCACCGTGCTCATGGGCGTGATCGGCAACATCGTGCCGCTAGCGACGGGCATCATCATTGACGTGCTCGCCGGAAGCGCACGGCCATTTTCGAATGGCGTTGTGGTTGGTGCGCTGAAGGCTGGCTGGCTGAGCACCATAATTCCCTTCTACCAGCCTTCGAGCCGACACACGCTGGGAATTTATTGTTTGCTGCTGATCGGACTCATTGGAATAAAGGGAATCCTGTCATTTTCCGCCCGCTGGATATTAATCGGTGTGTCGCGCGACATCGAATTTGATATTCGTAACGATCTGCTGGACCGCTTGCTGATCCTCGAACCGGAATTTTATGTGCGGAATCGAACCGGCGAGTTGATGTCCCGTGCCACTAACGATTTAAATGCGGTGCGCATGGTGCTGGGACCAGGAATCATGTACAGCGCGACGACGCTGGTAACCATGTTGGCGGCGGTGTTTTTGATGTTCAAATTGTCGCCGTCGTTGACCATCTGGGTGCTGCTGCCGGTGCCTATCGTCGCGGTGGTGGTGCGCCACTTTGGCAAAGTGATTCACGAATTATACGAAAAGATTCAGGCGTCGTTGGCCGCGGTATCGGTGAAGGTACAAGAAAACCTTTCAGGCGTGCGCGTGATTCGAGCCTACGCGCAAGAAGAAGCGCAGATTCGCGCGTTCGACGAGCCGAACCGTGAGTACGTGGCGCGCAACGTGGAATTGATACGCACCTGGAGCATGTTCATGCCGTCACTAACGGCATTGATTGGCACCACGTTTCTGATCGTGCTTTGGAAGGGCGGGTTTTTATTTTTGCGGAATGAGCTTTCTCTTGGGTCGCTGGTGGCCTTTTCTAATTTTCTGACGATTCTGGTGTGGCCGATGATCGCGCTAGGGTGGGTTACAAATATTTTTCAGCGCGGTGCCGCGTCCAT
>JAUTXJ010000114.1 GCA_030838075.1 Acidobacteriaceae bacterium | reverse complement strand
CCCGTAGCCGATGAAGCCGAACTGCGCACCCGTGCATGGGAAGAAGATAACCGCCGCAAAGTTGGAGAGCTCAGCGGCGGCAAAGTCGCCTACGTGCACGTGCCCGATACCGCGAACGGCGGATTCTTGAATTTCAACCGCTTTTATTTTGCGCAAACCGACAAGCAGGCTGCCGTGATCGACGAACGCTACAATCACGGCGGCGCGATTGCCGATTACATCGTCGATCTGCTGGAACGCCCGCTGCGAAACTGCGCCACCACCCGCGAGGGCGAAAAATGGTGTTCGCCTCTCGCGCAGATCTATGGACCCAAAACAATGGTTATCAACGAAATGTCCGGCTCCGGCGGCGATGCGCTTCCGTGGATGTTCCGGCAAGACAAAATTGGTCCACTGGTGGGCACACGCACCTGGGGCGGGCTTGTGGGTATCGGCGGATATCCGTCGCTGTTGGATGGCGGTTACGTAATGGCGCCACGCGCAGCGATCTATGGACTGCACGGCGAATGGGAAGTAGAGAACCACGGAATCGCGCCTGACATCGAAGTGGAAAATGATCCGGCGTCCGTCGCCGCCGGACACGACGCGCAATTAGAAAAGGCCGTGCAGGTCACGCTGGAAGCTCTGAAAAAGAATCCTGTAATCATCCCGGAGCATCCGCCGTATCCCAATTATCACAAGACTGAGTGATGCGCCTTGGTAATTGCCTTGTCGCGAGCGGCAAATGGTCACTCGCGTTGTGATATTTTCATGAACACTCTTCATGCCTGAACTTCCTGAAGTCGAAACTGTTGTGCGCGGATTGCGCCTGACCGTGCTCGGCCGCCGGATCTTATCGGTTACGCTGCGCAAGACTGACTTCATCGATGATCCATCCTTAATCGAACTGCACTTGCCAGGCCGTCGCATAGAAGCCGTAGAACGCTACGGCAAGTTTATGTTGCTGCGTCTGTCTGCCCCACAAGGTGAAGAGAATTCCGCAATCGGCGACAACGCTCCAGCCGCGTTGCTCGTTCACCTGGGAATGACCGGGCACATCGCTTCCACTGCCGTCACGGAACCCTGGCAAAAGCACACCCATGCAAGCTTCGCTTTAGACGACGGCCGGGAATTGCGCTACACCGACGCGCGCAGATTTGGAAGGCTGGCCTATTTATCCGCGGAATTGTTGCCGGCGGAACTGGCACCTTTTGGCGCCGACCCGCTGGAAGTGACCGCCGACGAATTTGCTACCCGCATACGATCCCGGCATTCACGTATCAAGGCACTGCTGCTCGATCAGACCGTGCTGCGCGGAGTGGGCAACATATATGCCGATGAAAGTTTATGGCGCGCCAAAATTCATCCGGCGAAGGCCGGCGCGAGTATTAGTAAAAAACAAGCCGCGGTTCTTCATCGTGCATTGCAAGATGTACTGAAAAAAGCAATCGTCATGCGCGGCTCCTCCATCGCCAATTTTGTGGATGGCGAAGGCCAGCCCGGTGAATATCAACAACATCATCGAGCCTATGGCCGCGAAGGTGAAAAGTGCTACCGCTGCGGCACGATGATTCGCAGAGCAATCGTCGCCGGCCGCAGCAGCTTTTTTTGCCCCAAGTGTCAGAGAGGCCCGCGTGGTTTCTTGGCAATATCTTCCACCCCAGAGAAATCGAAACGCCAATCCGCCATTCCTAATCGCAAGAAAACCGCGAAATCATCTGGAAAGAAAACAAAACGGGCTGCCGGCAACAAATTGCGCAAGAAACGACTTAAAAAACCTTGAAGCAGCAAAATTTGTTGAGGGAGCGTGGATGAACGTACGTCGATTATTCGCTTTTGCCTTTGCGTTGTTGTTCGCCATGGGAGCCCTTCGTGCCGTGGCCCATCCCGACGGCGATACCAATGATTACGCGGCCGCTGACGCACAAATACTAAAAGAAATTCACGACCATAGTGAAGCGATGGGAAATTTGGAGTATTTGTCGGACAACATCGGTGCGCGCCTGACCGGTTCGCCGCAATTGAAACAGGCCAACGAATGGACTGCTGAAATGTTTCGCAAGTACGGTTTGACCAATGTGCATCTTGAACCGTGGACCATCGCGCACTCGTGGACGCGCGGCACCGCACACGCGCGCATCGTGAAACCTGCCGAGCATCCATTGACCATCGCCGCGGCCGGTTGGTCGCCCGGCACTTCTGGCGTGTTCCACGCGCCGGTGGTGTACTTCGACGCCAAGAAAAAAGAAGAGTTTGAGAAATTTCGCGGAAAGCTCAAAGGCGCAATAGTGATTTACCAGGAGCCCACCAGCTTGTCGCCGCCCAAACCCGAGGATTCCAGAAGCGAAGTCGTACGCGCGATGCAGGCCCCGCCGCCCATGAAGGGCGAACCACCTGCCCCTTCGCCATACGCGGTGTTGCAGCAAGCCGCCAAAGCTCGCACCGCATTTTTCAAACAGGAAGGCGTCGCAGCGGTACTGCGCGATTCGAATAAGCCGCACGGCCTGCTGAACATGACCGGCATCGGCGGCGACAAATTCGAGATTGGCGCGATTCCCACAGCGTTTATCACCGGCGAAGGCTATCGGATGCTTTTTCGCATGTTGAACCACGGGCCCGTCGAGGTGGAATTGGAGATGACCAACTCGTTTAGCGAAAGACCGGTGGAAGTCTATAACACCATTGCCGAAATTCGTGGAAGCGAAAGACCAGACGAAGTGGTGATGCTCGGAGCGCATCTGGATTCTTGGGATCTCGGAACCGGATCGACCGACAACGGCACCGGATCGATGGCCGTACTGGAAGCGGCTCGGGCGCTGGCAAAATTGCAATTTAAGCCAAAACGCACCATACGCTTCGCGCTGTTTACCGGCGAAGAAGAAGGACTAGTGGGCTCGGTGAAATATGTCGAGAGCCATAAAACCGATCTGGACAAAATTTCGGGAATTCTCGTGCATGACACCGGTACGGGCCGAGTCCTCACCCTCGGCCTCCATGACAATTATCAGGATCGCGAAATCGTCGATCAGGAAATCGCTCCGTTGCGCGAACTGAAATTGCTCGAGCCCAGCATGCAGCGCTCCTTCGGTACCGATCATGCTTCCTTCGACGACGTGGGCGTGCCAGGATTTTGGGCCATTCAGGATAGCGCCGAATATTCCAAGACTCACCACAGCCAGTCGGACACCTTCGATAAAGTGTGGAAAGACGACCTAAATCAAGGCGCGCAAGTGCTTGCGGCGTGGGCGTACAACACCGCGCAGTTGCCGGCAATGCTGCCGCGACGTCCACTTCCGGCGAAAGCACAAGCGCCGAAACCCGACGCAAATAAGAATGAAGAAGCAAACGCGAAGCCAACGGCAGAATCTGATGAAGAAAAAGCAGCCGCCACAAAATCGGATCCTCTTAGTGAAATGGATACGAAAATTCTGGCGCAGGTGAAAGCCGATGAACCCGAGCTGAAAGCGACTCTAGAATTTTTGTCTGACCACATCGGCCCACGTTTGACCGGTTCCGAACAACTTGAGCAAGCCAGTCGCTGGATGCTGGCGCGTTTCCAGCAGCTGGGCCTTGCCAATGCTCATCAAGAAGGGTGGAGCATCGCCAATCGTTGGACGCGCGGCCCCGCCACTGGGCGCATGTTTCTAGGCGCGGACGCGAAACTGGGAGAAGCGCCTACTGTAATCAACCTCACCATGGCCACCGGCGGATGGTCACCGGCCACGGACGGAGCCGTAAAGGGTCCGGTGGTTGGTGTAGCAGTCGAAAAAGTCGAAGACCTGCAACAATACAAAGGCAGGCTCAAAGGCGCCATCGTAGTTTTGAACCGGCCCGTCGATTTGCGACCCCCACAAAATCCATTGCTGACGCCCTGGGGCGAAGAAACAATTCCCATCGCCTTTCCGAAAAGCGACAAGCCATTGGACTTCACTGCCTATACGAAGTTGCGCACCGCGGAATTAATTTTTTTTGCTGCGGAAAAAGCCGCTGCGGTATTGATCGGCTCTGAAAAATGGTTTGGGCTGTTGAACATGAGCATCAGCGGTCCAAATTATCAGCCTGGCGTGATTCCCACGGCCTACATCGCCAGAGAAGATTTTACGTTGCTGTGGCGCTTGCTCGATTCCGGTGCGGTACAAGCCGAAGTAAACATCGGAGGAAAATTCAGCGGGAAGCCCGCGCAAGTCTACAACACCGTTGCCGAAATCACGGGCAGCGAAAAACCCGATGAAGTCGTAATCATCGGCGCGCACCTGGATTCGTGGGACTTGGGAACGGGCGCCACGGATAACGGGACCGGCTCAACCGCGGTCCTCGAAGCCGCACGTGCACTCACAAAGTTAAACGTGAAACCTAAGCGCACCATTCGCTTCGTATTATTTACCGGCGAGGAGCAGGGCCTGAACGGTTCCAAAGCTTACGTCGCGAAGCATCAGGACGAACTCAAGAAAATCTCCGCAGTGTTGGTGCACGATAGCGGCACAGGAAAAGTTTTGACCATCGGGCTGATGGGAAATTACGACGCGCGGGAAACTATAGATCATGTGCTGTATCCACTGGCGCGAGCCAAAGAAATCGGTTTAGCCGAGCCAACGTTGCGAAAAGAAGACGGCTCTGATCACGTTCCGTTCGATGAAGCGGGAGTCCCGGGCTTTTGGTGTGTGCAGGAAATTGCGGATTACGACAAGACGCACCACTCACAGGCCGACACCTTAGATCGAGTACGCTGGGACGATTTGGCCGAGGGCGCGCAGGTGTTGGCGGTTTTTGCCTACAACTTAGCGGAATTGCCGGAATTATTGCCGCGAAGGACGCCGAAGCAGTAGTCTGCAGCCGCCACGGCTCAGACGTACAGGAGAATTTCTCACTTTATGCGAGCGGTATTGCAACGCGTCAGCCGCGCCCGCGTCACCGTCGAAGAACGAGTCGTCGCTGAGATCGCAGCCGGACTAGTGGTATTGCTCGGCGTGGGCACCGCAGACACGCTGGCAACGGCCACCTCGATGGCGGAAAAGATTGCCAATTCGCGAATCTTTGAAGACGATGCTGGCAAGATGAACCGTTCTCTGCTCGACGTAAGAGGCAGCGCCATGGTCGTTTCGCAATTTACACTTTACGGAGATGCACGCGGGCAAAGGCGACCGAGCTTTGTGGCCGCTGCACGACCTGAACAGGCCAAAATGTTGTATGAAGAGTTTTGTTCAGGCTTGACGGCCTTAAATGTTCCCGTGCAAAAAGGAATTTTTCAAGCCACCATGTCCGTGGAATTGGTCAACGAAGGGCCGGTAACCATCTTGCCGGATTCCGACAAGACATTTTGATTAGTCAGAATCACATCCGAAAACAAATTAAAAATGCGGTATCCCGCCATGGCGACAAAACAAAAACGCACCCACCCTGCAATTAAGCACGCAGCCGTCAAAATCCGGCGCGCCAAGAGTAGCGATGCCGCTCGAATCGCGGTGCTCTGCGGCCAATTGGGTTATCCCGCGAAACCTGCAGAGATTACGCAGCGATTGCGCAGGATCAAGCCGCCATCCCAACACGCCGTGCTAGTCGCGGAGTCGCCTGAGCGCAGAGTTATCGGCTGGCTGCACGTCAGCGTTTCTCCACTGATAGAGGTTGAACTGCGCGCCGAAGTGAATGGCTTGGTGGTGGCCGACGACGAACGGAGTCGCGGAACGGGCGCTCTTCTGTTGCGCGCCGCGGAACACTGGGCACGCAGTCGCGGCTGCAAAAGCATGTCCGTGCGCTCCAACGTGATTCGGGAACGAGCTCATCAATTTTACTTACGCCATGGCAACGAACACTACAAAACCCAAAAAGCATTTCGCAAGTCCATCTGAATAGTCCATATCGCGAGCCCGCCGTCTGGCAGTTTGCCCATCATTGAACGCCTGGCCCGTGGTCGATGAAAGCGGCGTGGTTGGCACGGTCAGCCTAAGCCGGCTGCAAAAAGCTCTCACCGAAGAGGCAACGCAGCAATCGTTACGTGGAGTTCTACCAGCCGGCGAATTCCCCCATGTGCATATGGACCATTCCCTTGCTATGGCGCTTGATCGCATGGGCTCCAGCCAACTGGACGTCCTGCCGGTAGTCAATCGCGCCAACGTACACGAGCTCGAAGGAATTGTGACTCTACAAGATGTCTTGAGGCTTTACGGCGTGGACCCTGGGGAAACAACAGCGGGTTCTGGCGAGCCTACAGGCCTGCGCCACAACACTAATCCGATTCCGCGCAATCGCTAAATTTAGTTTGAACTAGAACCCGCCTCCACCACCACCGCCGAAACCACCGCCAGAGGATCCTCCGCCACCGAAACCAGAACCGCCGGAGCTGCGCGGCGCGGAAGCCATAACACTGCTCGCGCGTGACGACATGCTATTCAAGTTACTCGTGAAATTCACCGGATAAAAAATCGGCCCAGAGCTACCGCGATACCAACCGGGCGGTTGGGTCATGATCCCATCAAAAGCTTTGCTCCAATTTTTCTCCACACCAAAAGCCATCGCAAAGGGCAGAAATTTCTCAAACATTTGTGGAGTCTTTATGGTGCGATTAAAGCGATCGGCTTCCACATGATTCAGAAAATCCTCGAAGCCCAACACACCTTCCAGCGCGCGCGTCCCTTGCTCCGTGTGCGCGGGCATAAACCATCCAAATCCGCAGATGATGAGCCCGGAGACAATTCCACCAATGATGAATGGAACAGGCGCGATGCCCATGGCGCGCCCCATGGCGCCACCACCCCATATCATGAGCGCGCCTATAACCACCCCAGCACCAATGTAGGTAGAGCGAACACTGTCTGGCCGCCGCTTATAAAAGCCCTGCGACACCAGTGAATCGAATATTCCGCTCCTCATAACCGGCAAAGTTTTATAAAAACGGTTCTGAAGACTATCCATGGAAATCGTTTCGCCTGCTGTTCCCGCAGTGAAGAACCCGTCCAGCAACGCTTGTTCATGGGCTTTCAACGGGCTCCACTGCGAGCGATCTTTTTGCAAGATGAAGTTGTAATCCTTCTCATGCATCAGTCCAAGCATGCGGTCTTTCTGTACTTCTTCGATGACCAGGTAGCCGCGCACCGCGAGATCCACAATCGAAGCGGTAATGTCGCGCATATTGGCGGCATTATCCACCAGCGTGCCTGCTTCGCCTGGTGTGAGTTGATTCGGCGGCTCATATTGCGCAGCGATGGGTCGCTGCCGAGGATCCCGGCCGCGCGTCCACCACAGATAAAACATCACGCAGAAAACAGCCACAGGAAGAAACAACGGCCAGTTACTTCGCAAAAATCGCCAGAATAAATCTGCCGCGGTGGGCTCGCGAATGATGCCCTTATCGATTGCCACCGCAACCGTCAAACCGGCGTGGTAAGGAAGCGGAGCAGTGGTTCGCACTTCGACGCCATTCCCCGCGATATCAATTTCCGCGTCCTTGGCGCGCGAACCGTATATCCCAGTAAACGCCGTAGCTCGAATATTGCTGGCTCCCGGCGGCAGAATAATTTGCGCATGCGCGGATTGGATCGGAACATCCCACTCGTCCCCAGTCACGTTCCAATAAAGTTCGTCATGATCCTCAAAGAATTTAATCGCATCGCTGACCGTGTACTCGATGGAGATCGTTTGCACCGAATTATCGGCGTTAGGAATGTAGATTTTCAGCTTGCGGTAATGGCGCACCCGGCTGGAATCAAATTTTATCCGATGCCCGCTCCCATCGGTGACCTGTTTCACATCGAGGAACAACGTGTAATTCAAGCCCTGCGGCGTGACGTACTCCACCGGAATGGAGCGATACAGCCCGTGCCAACCGGTGCCGATGAAACGCGCCCTGATCGTTTCGGTCACATCGATGGTGCCGTTACCGGCGACATCAATGTGCGCATCGAAATTCTCGATACGCAGTTCCTTGCCTCTTGCGGTGACCACCCACAACGGCGAGATAAGCCCGATCAGTGCAACGAGCGCGAAATGTCGCGGCGCTACGCGTGCCAACCAATCGCGCATATAGCGGCAATACACTATAAACATGAATCGGGAACGCTGCGCGCTCATGCGGATGCAGCGGGAGTGTTGAAACTGACCTTGGGAGCTTCGCGCTCGGCGGGAGCGGAAATCTCAAAAAATTCACGCGGCTTGAATCCCAGCATGCTGGCAAAGATGTTCGTGGGGAATTGCTGAATTTTGGTATTGAGATCGCGAACCACAGCGTTGTAATAACGCCGCGCGTTTTGCACCGCATCTTCAATCTGCGTCAGCGACGCTTGCAAAGAGGTAAAACTTTCGACGGCACGCAGTTGCGGATACGCTTCGGAGAGCGCAAATAAATTCTTAAGCGCGCCCGAAAGCATATCTTCGGCCTGCGCTTTGTCGGCAGGGCCGGTCGCGGTCATGGCCCGATTACGCGCATTGATAACCGCTTCGAGCGTCCCTTTTTCATGCGCGGCGTAGCCCTTGACCGTTTCCACCAGGTTAGGAATCAAGTCATAGCGCCGTTTGAGTTGCACGTCGATATCCGCCCAGGCATTGTCGGTCTGCACCTTGAGCCGGATCAACGAGTTGTACATTCCAATCGCAAAAATCAGGATCAGAACGACAATCCCTAAAATGACGAAACCGGTCATACGCATGACCTCGCGGGCTGCAGTAAAAGTGACGATACAGCGAGCCAATATACGTCGTGACGCAAAGCCTGTAAAGGCGTCCACATGCTGGTCTGCAGCCAGGCAGTGTTAGTATCTCTAGCGTATCGTAACGAATTAGTTTATGCTTCGGATTGCGACCCCGGCGGCTTCTCTCCCTACCGATCCGCGTTTTAACGATCATCGTCTTTCAATGACGGCCGACTGAATGCTTTTTAAAACCATTAGCGCCTCCGTGTACGGAATCGACGCCTACCTCGTCGAAGTAGAGGTCGACGTAGGTTCCGCGCGCATGCAGGACTTCAACGTTGTGGGCCTCCCCGACAACGCGGTGAAAGAGAGCCGCGAGCGCATCAAGTCGGCGCTCAGAAATTGTGGTTTTGAATTTCCGTATGGCCAGGGCGTAACCATCAACCTCGCGCCTGCCGATGTGCGAAAAGAGGGCTCCGGCTTCGATCTGCCTAGACTGGCCGGGTGCATGGGGCAATTTTTTGGCAAGCCGCTGGACCAGTGTATGTTTCTCGGGGAATTGTCATTGGACGGCGACGTCCGGCCAGTCCGCGGCGCGCTTTCCGCTGCGCTGGCGGCACGCGATAAAGGACTGAATGCCATCGCCGTTCCGGAGGCAAACGCCCGCGAAGCTGCTGTGGTCGAAGGCGTCAGTGTGTTCGCGCTGAAGTCCCTTCCGCAAGCCGTCGACTTGGTCAATTCGCCGGAATCCTTCACCCCGGTAAAGGTCGATGCTGGCCAAATGCTGACGGAGGCCGCGCAGTACAACGTGGATTTGCGCGATGTTCGCGGCCAGCAAGCCGCCAAGCGCGCGCTGGAAGTTTCCTGTGCGGGTGGCCACAACATTCTGTTTATCGGCCCCCCCGGTGCCGGCAAAACGATGCTGGCCAAGCGCATCCCTACAATATTGCCGCCTATGTCCCTGGAAGAAGCCATCGAAACCACACGCATCCACAGCGTCGCTGGCACCTTGGACGACCACCGGGGATTGGTTGGAACACGTCCGTACCGTTCGCCGCACCACACCATCAGTGACGCAGGTTTGATCGGCGGCGGTGCCGTGCCGCGTCCCGGCGAAGTCTCCCTCGGACACAATGGTGTGCTGTTCCTTGATGAATTGCCGGAGTTTCAGAGAAATGTGCTGGAGGTAATGCGCCAACCGCTTGAAGATGGCAGGCCGTGTCACAATATCCCATCTTGTTGAATTGAAGGTAGATTTTTGACGAATAGCGCATCTTCCGAGCAACCGAACGACACGCGTTCGCCGCTAAATAGACTCCCATGGTCTTAAATGCGGGACTCAACATTGGCTTTGGCAACCTCTTTAGACACGCGTCTTGGAGGGACAGGAACTTGGCTCAAACTAGGTCTCAACCACTGAACCCCGAAAATCGGTGCAAACACAGTTCTCCCGGTTGCAACCCGAAAACCCCTATCTAACCCGTTGCCCCACCCCAAAAACCCCGCCTGAACGGCTGCTGGGAGGCCCAAAGGCGTTTTAATAGGTCCCAAAACCTCCAAAACGCGACTCTTGGGTGTTCCCATTCGAACTGGGGAAAACGCGCATTTCCAATAACTATAAGACTCGTATCGAAAATGGCCACCAGATTCGAATTTATTTGACACGAATGATGGTGGCAGTCACACTCCGCACGATTGGCGAGTTAATCGCCTAGCGAGAGGAGAAGAGACGCTATGCCTTCCAACTCAGGAACATTCTCGGGAAAAATTACGAAGCAGACCACGATGTCACTCACGGACCAATCCGCTCACGATATGAACATTGCCGAGGTTGCCGGCACGCAGAAATCGGCCGATGCACTATGGGACAACTCGAAGATCACGTACTGGGGTGTGACTGACCTGCTCGACGGCAAGGGTTCGCAGCGCGGCTACTTCAATAACGTCCACCCTGATGGGGGACGCGACTTCGGAACGTTTGAGGGTAAGGCCACGGCTGCGGGCAGCGGGATGACTGTTGACGGCACCTACAAGTTCACCGGCGGAGATGGCATGTATGTCGGCATGTCAGGCGGCGGGAAATTCAAGACGACGATGAAATCAGAGACTGAGATCGAGTGCAGTTGGGACGGCACCTACGAGCTGGCCAAGGCGCAGACGCGCTGAGCAACGAAAAAAAGCGCGGGGCGATCCGCGACCAATGACGCGGTGTTTTCTGCCGGCGTGATGACACCATGAGGCAACCCCGATGGGGTCAGCCGAACGGTATACCTGTTTTCGCGGAGATATCGCGCAGGTCTTCGACGCTCGATCCGCTGGGCAGCGCAGACACCACTATCTGCACAGCATGTTTAACGCATTCCAGCATGCGATCGAGACCTTTGGGGACGATTGATGGCGTTGCCCTCCTCGGCGGGTGAGCCGGCGCTTTGGCCGGTGGGTTCTTCGCCGATGTCGTAAATGGTGCAGATGTTGGGGTGATTGAGGGCGGAAGCGGCCTGGGCTTCACGGCGGAAGCGGGCCAGGGACTGAGG
>JAUTXJ010000105.1 GCA_030838075.1 Acidobacteriaceae bacterium | reverse complement strand
ACCGTAGCGTGGCGCCCGGTGGCAATTTCTTCGAATTCCAGGTTGGCATTACTGATTTTCACGATACGGAAACGGCCCAACAACGTATCGCCTTCGCCGACGATATAAACTTCATCGCCATCGGACAGAAAAGCGCGGCGCAAGG
This sequence comes from Acidobacteriaceae bacterium, assembly GCA_030838075.1. Taxonomy (GTDB): domain Bacteria; phylum Acidobacteriota; class Terriglobia; order Acidiferrales; family UBA7541; genus Acidiferrum. The sequence continues at coordinate 3,468 of JAUTXJ010000105.1, read as the reverse complement.
TACCGTTGGGAATTGTGCCGTATCCAAAAAATTTCATGTTCGGCGGCAAACTCGGCGGTGGGGGCGGAGGTAAAACCGGAGGCCCCACTGGCCCGCGTGGTTGGGTCGCTTTGACAGCCACTGTATGATCTTTTTGCGGCGCGATTTCGCTGAAAGGATTGCGGCCCAAGCTGTGATACTCGGTTTTCTCAGCGGCTTCCATCTTGTCACGGTGCAATTGCGGATTCTCGACCGCCAGTAGCTGGTAATTCTGAACGGCCGATATATTCCCGGGCGCCACCGAGACGGTCGTGCGATTGAAATACCACACCACCGTCATGATAAGCACCAGCACGGCAAGTAAGATCATTTGGTTCTTCTGGGTCATCAAGCCACTCGAAAATACGTTTTCATGTGTACGCTTACTTTAATGGGCCCATTAGCGCCTTGATTCAGCGCATCGCTCGCGAGCGCAAGTCCATCGACCTCGTATAAATTCTTGGAGCGCTGCAATCCGTTCAGAAATCGCACCACTGCGGTGTACTCGCCATTCACAGTCAGGTCGATGGAAACTTCCTGCAAACCTCGCTTGGGAATTTCCTTCTGCTTAAATCCCCGTCCCTCGATTTGCGCGCCAGCCTTTTTTGCGATGCCGTCCAATTCCGCGGACACCGACGAATAGCCGTTACCCACCGGCAGCAAAGACTGTTCAAAGCGATCGCAGTCTCTCTGAATCGCCGGAGTGAGCTGCCGGATGGATTCGCCGCGCTTGATATCGGCGCGCAATACTTCCAGTTGCTGATTCTGCAGCACCAGCTCCTGCTGCGGAGTGTGGGGAGCCGAACTCAGTTTCCAGCTGTAACCGGCGAGCCCCACATCGGCCAGAACCAGCAGAGCCAGGGCGGCAATGACCAATCGCTTTTGCAATTTAACGTCGCGTTTCATCAGCTCCTCGAATAAATGGCGGTCAACGCCACGACACGCTGCGTGCCGTTTCTAGCGGGCATGTCGGTGTCCAGTTGGATGTCGGTGAATTGACGGGAGTCTTCAAGAGCGCGAAGGAATTTCAATTTGGCGTCGTCGCTGGAAGCACCTACAGTCAATTTCACCTCCACGTGGCCTTTGGCTTGTTTGGGCTCTATGCTGACGAGCTTAACCCCGCCGGGAAGAATGCGTTCCAGGTCCATAAACATTTGCGTCCAGTTGAAGCTTCGGCCGTCGATTAAGGAGTTGAGAAACGCCGCGCGATCATGCAACTTGGCGTTTTCGGGTTGAGCAAAGAAACGCTCGAGATCGGCGCGTTCGGCCTGCAATTCAGCGATTCTGCGACTGGTAATTTCTGATTGTGCGCGCAGACGCGCATCTACATTTCGTATCGAGTATACGTGCCAGCCCAAAGCGAGGAATATGATGCCCGCAATGGCGGCAACCAGACCTGCCACCACCATGAAACGCCGATGGGTCTCCTGCGCTTTGGTAGCTAGATTAAGGCGAATTCTCATGTGCCGAAAAACTCCAAACTATTTTTAATTCCGTGCGATGCCGATCTAGCCACGGTGCATGGCCCAACCGACCAAGCCTTCCAGTTCACGTTCCACGAGAGGCCGAACATCATCGTGCACCCGCCCGCCGGAAACCGCGGAATTCAGTAAGGAAGCTATTTCGCAGTGAAATTCTTCCTGAAAAGGCGGAATAAATTCGGGTAAACGAGGGCCAAGGCCCGTGAGATTCACGGCCTGAACTCCTTCCCGCCAGGTGTCCTGATAGTAGGCGGCCACAGGATAAATTTCTTCCAGCAGCATTTGGGGCGTGAGTTCCAGGCCTTGCGCAGGCAGTTCCGTACAGCGATAGCCGCACAGGATGCCTTCGCGAACGATCGCGGTGGTCAAGGAATTTCCTGAAACGCGCGCGAGCAGCGTCGGTTTCTGATCGTCCAACAAGGTGATGGCCGCGAGCGAGGAACTGAGTACCACGCCAGGGCGCAACTCCAACGCTTCCGCCAGTGCTTCGTATTCACGAACGATGCGCAGACGCGCCAGCGCGGTGACAATGTCCACGCCATCTTCACGCGGAGATTGACGCATATAAGAAATCAGCGTTTCATCGACTTCGAAGGGAACACTCTTCTTCAACTTCCAGCGCAGCATGGGCTCCGCTTCCTGAGCCGAGCGCGGAAATTCGTCAAAGTGCTGTACAAAAACTCTGATGACCGGATCAGGCAGAATGAGCGCCACGTCTTCATCCTTAGCTCTCAGGCGGGCGCAGGCGTTGCTAACCGCGAGCTTGACGGCCGCGGCGTTCCCAATGTTGGATTCAACGGCAGAGGGCACAATCGCGCCCTGAGGTAGAGTCTCAACGGCATATCCATCCAAGGGACCAGTCCTGCCAAAACGAGCCGCAGCCACACGTTCGGGAGTTATCTCCAGCGCCAGAGGCGGATGGGGAGTGGCGTCGAGCCAGCGAGTGATGCGGCGTACCAACTCGCTTTTGTAAATACCCTGGTGAAACGCGGTAGCGCTATTCAACGAATGTCACCTTGTTGATTTCCTTCACGCTGGTAATGCCGTCGCGAATTTTGGCCAGGCCGCTTTCGCGGAGCGTGATCATTCCTTCGTCGCGAGCGATACGTTTGATTTCGGAAGTGGGCCGGCGATCCACAATCATTTCACGAATGCGGTCGGTCAAATCAAGCAGTTCGCAAATGGCGGTGCGGCCGTGATAACCGGTGCCTGAACATTCCAAGCATCCTGCGCCTTCCATAAGGGTGACGCCGCTCCAGGCGGCTGGATCGAGGCCGGCTTCCTTTAACTCGGTGGAGGAATACTGCTTCGGCCGGCGGCAGTTCATGCAGATGATGCGCACCAAGCGCTGGGCCATGATGCAATTCAGAGCGGACACAAAGTTGTAAGGCTCGACGCCCATGTTGATGAAACGACCGATTACGTCGGTGACGTTGTTGGCGTGTACCGTGGTGAAGACCAAGTGGCCAGTCAACGCGGATTGAATGGCGATTTGTGCGGTTTCCTGATCGCGGATTTCGCCGACCATGATTTTGTCAGGGTCGTGGCGCAGAATGGAGCGCAAGCCACGGGCGAAGGTCAGGCCCTTTTTCTCGTTGACCGGAATCTGTGTGATGCCGCGAAGTTGATACTCGACGGGATCTTCGATGGTGATGATCTTGTCTTCGTCGGACTTAATTTCATTGATGGCGGCGTATAGAGTGGTGGTTTTTCCGGAGCCGGTTGGACCGGTGACCAACACCATGCCGTATGGCTCCCGAATATAACGGCGGAACCGGCGCATCTCTTCCGCGGAAAAGCCGACCACGTCGAGGCTTAAACTCTGGAATTTTTCGGAGAGAGTTTCTTTGTCGAGAACGCGAAGCACGGCATCTTCGCCATGGCTCGCCGGCATAATGGAAACGCGCAAATCGCTATTCAATCCGCCTTGACTGGCCACTTAGTGTTCACCACGGTGCACGCCAATAAC
>JAUTXJ010000086.1 GCA_030838075.1 Acidobacteriaceae bacterium | reverse complement strand
CCAGCAGCCGCCGGCGTTTGTTCACCATCATAATCAAACCGCGACGTGATGCGTGGTCTTTGACGTGCGACTTGAGATGCGTCGTCAGATAGTTGATCCGCTCGCTCAGCAGCGCAATTTGCACTTCGGGTGACCCTGTGTCTTTAATGTGAGTGCGATATTGCTCGATCAACACTGCCTTAAGCTCGCTCAAGTGCCTCTCTCCGTCAGTCCCCTGCAAAATTTCCTCTTCTCTTCAACTCAATCAGGCTAACACAATACTTATAAAACTGTAAAGAATTGCTAATATTTGCCGGAGGCTCCGAGCTCGTGCTCGGGACGCGATCTCGTCACTTCTGCAGGTTCAGCGGGCAAGCAAATGAACCATTTACACATCGCTGCTTGCTTCCAGACCGTAAATTAGGTTCAATGCTTTCGCCACTTCAGCCCGTCTAATCTGCCTATCAGGAGAGACAAATGAACATACGCACTGCTGCAACGGGTCTCAGTCTGCTGCTTTTTGCTTCGCTTACGTTCGCGCAGCAAGCCCCCAGCCCCCAGGATAAGGCCGCGAGGCCCAGTCCCCCGGCCAAAGCGACGTGCTCTTTGGGCGATGGCGCGACCATCACGGTTGATTATTCCAGCCCGCGCGCCAAGGGCCGCAAAATTTTTGGCGGACTTGTTCCCTATGGAGAAGTGTGGCGGCTCGGCGCTAATGAGGCGACGACCTTTGTTGTCAGTTCGGATGTCACCGTCGGAGGCACTAAAGTTCCCGCCGGCAGCTACACACTGTTTGCCGTGCCCAACGCGGATAATTGGAAATTGGTAATCAGTAAGAAAACCGGCGAGTGGGGCACCAAGTATGCGGGGCCGGATTCGGACCTCGCTCGCGTGGACATGAAAACTTCTACGCTGCCGTCAGCGATGGAGAATTTGACGATTACTTTTGACAAGACAGGACCCGGCTGTACGATGCTCGTGGAGTGGGAGAAAACCCGCGCATCGGTGGACATCACTAAGTAGCGATTTGTCTAAACACACGCGGCGGCAAGGACACGCGGAGGGTGGCCCAGGTTCGCCGTTGGGGTTGAAGCTGGGCCTGGGCTACTTTTCTCGCCCGATTCGCTTTCGTCCTTCAGGATTTGGCGCGGTGCCTCGATCAACCAACACCACCGCGCCAATCACCATCACCGCAGCTACTCCGACGTTGAGGGTCACCTTTTCGCCTGCAAGCATCCATCCTAAAAGCACCGCGACCACCGGATTGACGTAGGTGTGCGTCGCCACCAGCGTTGGCGAGTAGCGTTCCAGCAACCAGTTGTAAGCGCTGAAGGCTACCAGCGACCCGAAGACGACGAGGTATGCCAACGCTTCCCAGGAGCGCGCTGTCACCGAACTAAACGAAAACCCTCGCCATTCACCGAAGATCGTCGCGCTGGTGAGCAGGAGAATCCCGCCAGAAAGCGACGACAGTGCGGTCATGAGCAGCGGATGACCAGCCAGATCCGATTTGCGCGCATAGATAATTCCCGCCGACCACGAGAGTGCCCCAAACAAAATGGCCAGCGATGCAACGATCATTCCGCGGCTGGACGTAAGTGTGGTTCGGCCTACGAGCAACCCCACGCCGGCCAGCCCCAGAAAGACGCCAGCGAATATTTTCCAGCTGGATTGCCAGCGCTTGGCAGCCAGAGCGGCAAGGAAGAAAACAAAGATAGGCTCGGTAGCCACCAACAAGGATGCGAGTCCCGAAGGCACTCGGGTCTCTGCCCAGTGCAACGGCCCATGGCCCAACAGGAAAAACAAAATACCGAGAATCACACCACTGCGAATTTGCGACGCAGTCGAGCGTACTTTTTTCGCAAAGCACCACAACAGCAAGATCGTCCCGGACACCAGATGCCGGATTCCCGCTGCGTATAGCGGCGGTATCGTTTCCACGGCGTAGCGAATGGCCAGGTAGGTGGAACCCCAGATGGTGTAGATGGCGAAAAAACAAAAGATGATCAGTAAACGGTTGGAGGCGGCGGCTTTTTCAGACAGCCTGACGGATTCAACCAACACCGGAGGTTTTGCGATTGTCGCGGACATTGTCGGGGTACTCATGTCATTTCACCTGGCCTGCATTATCAAGATTTGCGTAACGCCCTATCGGTGTTAAACTCATTACATGTCCAGACTAGCGGATTATCTGTAACGGGTCAAATGAAATTAACGCATTACAAGAAGCAAAGGTCATGAAACAAGACTCCGACAATTACGTCGCTCTGGGCTTCGGGAAAGATTACGCGTGGATCGATTTAGCCAACTCTCTCGAATGGAATGGCTTTGGCAAGCTCACCGACCGCTTGCAAGACCCAGCGTGGGCCAGCCACATTGTGAAACATTGGAATCTAGCGCCGCCGCCGCCTCGCCCCGCCCCGCTTGCGCAACTGATCGCACTGCGCACTCTTCTGCGACGAATGGCCGAAAAACTAATTGCCGGCGAGGCGCTCGACGAGCGCGATTTAAATGCCCTTAATTCTTATTTAAACGTACTGGTGCGGGTAAAGCTGTTCCAGCGCCAAAATGGAGTGCACTCAGAACTTGTTCCGCTGCGCCCCGGGTGGCCGTGGATACTTTCTCGCATCGCCGCGTCCTTCGTAGAAATGATGGAGCTGAATCGTCCGGATCGCCTGAAGTACTGCCCTAATGAGGGATGTAAGTGGATATTTTACGACCGGACCAAGGCCAACACCCGCCGCTGGTGCAATGATCGCACCTGCGGCAATCGCGACCGCGTTCGCCGCTCGCGCAGTCGCGATAAAACAACCACGAGAACTAAATCGTCTAAATCCGATTAACCGTAACGGTCGTTACGATACGCCGCTTACCAGGGCAGCTCTTTGCCAAGATGAATAAACTTTCCGGTGTAGCCGTTATTGGGAAGCGTGGCCAGGTCCACTGACGTTTTCGCTCCCTCATCCACCTCTAAATTGCCATTGGCATTCATGTCCGTGACTACCGAACCGGGATGGGCCACGTTGACTTTTATCGGTGTGTCCTTTAATTCGTACGCTAGATGCACTCCGTAGCCATTCAACGCCGTCTTGGAAATGTCATAAGCCGGCACCTTGTAATTGTAAATTGGCGATTTAGGATCACTATGTAAAGTCAAAGATCCCAACCCGCTGGACAGAAAAACAATCCGGCCGGCAGGCGACTTTTTGATTAGCGGGAGCAGCGTCTGCGTCAGTGCGACAGTATTAAAAAAATTGGTGTCAAATGTCTTTCGAAATATTGCGGCGGAGGTCTTGCTCGGGGGTGCAAATCCCCCGCTGCCCTTTTCATCTAGCATGATTCCGGCATTGTTTATCAGCACATCCAGCTTTCCAAACTTCTCCTCAATGGCTTTCGCCGCTTGGGCGTGAGTTTTCGCATCGTCAACGTCGAGGAGGATGAATTCAACATCCAGTCCTTCGCTTTTCAATTTCTTCGCGGCTTCCGATCCCTTTGCTTGATCCCGCGCTCCCAGCAGCACGTGCATGCCTTGTTGAGCCAACTGTTTTACTGTTTCGAGTCCGATTCCTCGATTTGCTCCGGTCACCAACGCTACTCGGCCTTTATTTTCTTCGCTCATTAGCTTCCCCTTTCAAATACATCAATTTCTTCTGCCGTGCCTGGGCGCAGCGGTGAATGCTGTTCGAATATTTTCTTGCCAATGGTCAGGATTGGCGTTTTCTGGCTAGCGACAAAAATTCGTCTCGCGTTTCCTTGTTATGGCGGAATGCACCCAGCATTGCGCTGGTGACCGCCTGGCCATGCTGCTTTTCGACGCCACGCATCTGCATGCACAAATGACGCGCTTCGATAATTACGCCAACGCCTTCGGGGCTGATTTTTTCTTCAATGGCCTGGGCGATCTGGCTGGTTAGGCGCTCTTGAATCTGTAATCTTCGCGCGAACATATTGACGAGCCGCGCGACCTTGCTGAGACCGATGACCTTTTTATTCGGCAAATACGCCACGTGGCATTTACCAAAAAACGGCAGCAAATGGTGTTCGCACAAACTAAAAAACTCGATGTCCTTCACGATGACCATCTGATCGTAGGCCACGCTGAAGGTCGCGCCATTCAGGATGTGCTCCACGTTCTGGTGATAGCCGCTGGTCAGAAATTTTAACGCCTTCTCAAATCGCTCCGGAGTCTTGCGCAGGCCCTCGCGGTTGGGATCTTCTCCAATGATGGAGATCATCTTGCGCACCAGCGCGGCGATATTTTCGTCTTTTGCGTCCGCTTTCGGTTCGTGCAGCAACAGCTCTTCGCCAGGTTCGCTCACCTTAGCTCCTTTTCCGCAGCACTCGCGACGGGGACTCGCGCAAACTCTTCGCCAGCATATTCAAAACTGTTGTTGCGGGTTTCTTCGATGCGCACCCGTTCCAGCTTGGCATGCGAAAAGCTTTTTAGCCGGTTATAAATGTCGATGCACAAATTTTCCGTGGTCGGCACTTTTTCCTGAAAAGCCGCCACATCTTCGTTCAACGATTTGTGATCAAACACTTGCAGCACCGCGCGATCCACAAATCCATCCAGATCGGCCAGGTTGGCGATCATGCCTGTCGCGGGATCGACTTTCCCGGAAACGCGCACTTCCAGCACGTAATTATGGCCGTGCCCAAAAGGGTTATTGCACTTCCCGAAGACCCGGCAATTCTCCTCTTCGCTTAGATGCGCGCTGTGCAGCCGATGGGACGCGGAAAAATGGTAGCGGCGTCCCAGTTCAATCTTCAACTCACCCGCATTAGCGTTCGGGCTAATCAATTATTTCTCCCGCTCGTATTTCCCCGGCTGGCCGCAGTTCCGTTGCGAAAGCAGTCCGCGAACAAATCCGGCGACTCGTACAATCGCACATGGTGCAACGAGCCCTGTGTTATTTTCGGCTCCAGTAAATTCCAGATCACCCGCGCGATATTTTCGCAAGTCGGGATCTGTCCGGCCAATTCAGGCACCTCGTGATTTAAGTGTCGATGATCCATGCGCTGCATCACTTCCCGTTCCAGAATTTCTTTCAACTCTTTCAGGTCCAACACCATTCCGGTTAACGGATCCGGTTCGCCAGCCACGGTAACTTCGAGCGTGTAGTTATGTCCATGGCCGTGCGGATTATTGCATTTCCCAAAAATGCGAAGATTCTCTTCCGGAGAAAGCTTCGGACTATTGTAGACATGCGAAGCTGAAAATTCGATTCTGCGTGTAATCAGGACCATGATTTGTCTTTTATTTGTTACTTTTGTGCCTCACGTGTCCCGGTGCTGTATTCGCGCCCCTTCCACTGTACCTTGCCCCGGATGTGGCTGCGGTAAGACGCCGCCAGTACGCCCGCATACAAAAAGGCCGCAGGTATATAGTAAATGATGAACGCAAAAGGATATTGGTTACGAACCAGCTCCGACCCGTAATTCATCTGGCGCAACACCAACAGCAGGACTCCTGCGAACATCGCGATCGGAAATTTGATTCCCAGTAAAATGACCACTACTGGAATCCAGGGAAATGCCGATTCGCCTTCGCGAAACGCCTTCCACGGCGATCCACCACCCATCAAGCGATAAAGATTTTTCGTCCAGCCTTCCCACATCGCGCGGAAGGTGCGGTACATTCGCGCGCGGACTATTCCCTTCCCCGGACCGAACCATAAGTGCTCACCAGCGGCCTTTACCGCCATAGCGAGGGCCACATCTTCCAAAACATCTGACGCGAATCGCGCATGCCCGCCGACAGCCTCATAGACTTCGCGGCGGATCAGCAGAAATTGCCCATTGGCTGCAGCAGCCGCGGACTTCGGGTCATTCACGTTGGCATAGGAAAATCGGCGCGCGAGTCTGCAATATACAAACGGTATCAGCGCTTTTTCGTACCATTTCTCGGTGATTTGCTGGGGCGAGAAGGAAACCAATGCTGCTTGAGTTTCCTGTGCAATCTGCAACGCGCGCGCCGTAGCGCCTTCTTCCAGTTCCACGTCCGCGTCCGTGAACAACAGCCAGTCGCTCGTGGCAGTGCGCGCGCCAAGCATCAGCGCATTATTCTTCCCCACTACGCCGGGCGGCGGTTCCTGCGCCTCCAGCAATTTCAGTTTGCCCATTCGCGTGCTCAGCTCGCGGACAATCGCAGCCGTCTTATCCGACGACTGATCATTCACGACCACAATTTCGGTAATTTCACTTTGCTTCGCGAGCGACTCCACGCATGCGGCAATCACCGCCTCTTCATCCCGCGCCGGCACGATGGCGGTTATTCCTGCGGTGGTGCGCGGCGTCGCGACAGTGGGCTCAGTTAAGCTTTCGCTGCTCGCTCGCGCGGCCGAACTCAACGGCATGTCGTGTTCAATGGGCATTCGTGAGCGGCCCGACGCAGTCCCGGGAGGTGTAAAGATAGGCTATTATAGCGGTCATGCCTCTGGTGCGAAGAATCGCTGCGTGGACTGCGGTGGCTGTTGCTGCCGGCATCCTTGTCCTTTTTGCGATGCCCAGCTATCGCCAGGGTGAAGCGTCCATCGCGGGAAAAACGGCTCTGGATTTTCCAGTCACACTGTCCGGCAAATCAGAGCGTCTCTCCGACTTAAAGGGAAAAGTAGTGGTGCTCAACTTTTGGGCCACTTGGTGCCCGCCCTGCGTTGAAGAAACACCGTCGCTTAACCGACTGGAAAAATATATCGATTCACGGGGCGGAATGGTCTTAGGCGTAAGCGTCGACGAAGATGGTGCCGCGTATGAGAAATTCCTGAAGGATCAATCGGTGGTATTTCCTACTTATCGCGACGCCACCAAAAAGTCCGCGGCAGACTACGGCACATCGATATATCCCGAAACATATATCATCGACCGCCACGGCAAAATAGCCCGCAAATTCGTTGGCGAACAGCAGTGGGACAGCGCCGAAATGCTACGCTACTTCGACGCCATCCTGGGCCAAACTTAGCGGTGATTCACTGACTTCGTGGGTAGGCCACGGATTTCACTGAAAGTTCAAGAATCCACAGGACACTGAGAATAAACGATCTTGTCGGACATATTTCATCTGTTTTGGATAGATATTATTTTCTTGTTCGGTGCAAGTGCCTTACTTAAAGGTGCGCTTACAGGCGAATTCTATTCTGTTGGTCGAGGGGGGTTGAGAGCGCCGATCGGGACGGTAAAGTCTTTGGGTACCCGCATCGCATTTGCACTCATAGGGATGGGAATGCTCTTTTGGGTGATTACGGACTTTCTGCCGAAAATTCGTCGCTGATTATTCGTAGCGCAACGCTTCCACTGGATCCAGCTTAGCAGCCTGCATCGCAGGCAGCCAGCCACTGATCACTCCCACGACAATTAGAATTGCGGTCGACAACATCATGGTGACCACCGACAGAGTCAGGTGAATATCCACCTTGCCCGAATCGTCTTCATAAGCAGGCCCCAGAAACGGCAGAGTGCCGATAGCGGCGGTAATGACGCTCGAAAGCAGCATGCCAATCACGCCAGCCGCCAATGTCATTACCAGCGCTTCCAACAAAAATTGGCCGCGAATATGCGATTTCTTCGCTCCCAGCGCGCGCCGCAAACCAATCTCTTTCACGCGCTCCTCCACCGAGACGAGCATGATGTTCATCACGCCGATGCCGCCAATGCCCAGCGTCAATGCCCCTACGAAGAAGAGTAGCGCCTGAATCCCGATAGTGATTCCATCGTAGATAGGTTTAAATTCCATGCGCCCAAACATTTGAATGGCGCGCTTGTCACTCGCGGAAAAATGTTGCCGGCTCGCCACGGCAGCACGCACCTGCTTCATGGCATCAGCTTCAAAATTTGGCGCCACTGGCTCGAATAACATGACGCTAGCGTAACGCGCGTCCCACAAGTCGGAGGCCGCGGTATACGGAATGAACGCGGACTCATCGTCGCTCGTAAAATAATTGCTATCGGAAAATTTTGTGTCCATCGTGCCGATCACGGTGAATTTCACACCGTTGATGCGCACAGCTTCGCCGATTGCCGGCGTGCCGCTGAACAATTTTTTGCGTAGAATCGCACCGAGAAACGCGACGCGCCTGCGCTCCGCGATATCCTCTTGTGAAATCCAGCGCCCTTCTAGCGGCACTTCGTTGCGCATCTCGCCATATTCGGGATAAACGCCGCGAATCGCGGTGTCCGACAATCGTTCTTCGTGCGAAATACCCTTGAATTTCACGCTCTCGAGAGTCACGCGCTTTACCAGCGGCGATTGCGCTTTCACCCAATCGGCATCTTCCTGTTCGAAGCGCACCGCTTTTCCGGCGCGCTCTCCGCCAGCCTGCTCGCTGGTCGTGCCGGGCCAGCAAACCACCGCGCCCTTGCCGAACACTTCAAAGGTGTACATCAGCACATTGCGAAATCCGGAACCGTAACTCAGGAGCAGCGTTACCGCCACGATGCCCCAGGAAATTCCGGTCATGGTCAACAGGCTGCGCACAGGATTGCGTCCCAATGCGGCCCACGCTTCGCGAAATATTTCGAGGAACATGGTTAGCCACCGGCCTCAAAGCGCAGCGCTTCGATGGGATCGACGGATGCTGCGCGATTCGCGGGGTAAAGCGCCGACAAAACGGAAATCAGACCGAGCAAGCTGACCGAGAGCGCTCCCAACTTCCAACTGGCCAGCAGCCCGGCGAAGAAGGGCGGCATGGGCAAGAGGTTTACTAACGCGCAAAATCCGTATGACACTAGAAGCCCGATTCCGCCGCTCAGCGCCACGACAATCACGGTTTCCATAAAAAATTGCCGCAGGATCGATCTGCGAGTGGCGCCCAACGCCATGCGCACGCCAATTTCGCGGGTGCGTTCGCGCACCGACACGAGCATCACGTTCATCACGCCCAGCCCGCCGAGAAACAGTGTGGCAATTCCGACCGCGCCCATGAACAATTCCATGCCTACGATAATCATGCGGTTGGCTTCGGCATTTTTTACGGTGTCCCAGATTCCCGCGGCTTCTTTGTCGCGCGGATCAAAATTGTGCAAACGTCCTAACGAACGCCGAATTTGCCGTAAACAATCCGGATGCGTCACGAGCGATTTCGGCGCCACCAGAAGGCGGTCAATGGTGCGCTCTACTCCTGGCGCTTTAGTGGGAAAATCGCGACGCATGGTGTTGTAGGGGATAAAAATCTTGCGCGTGTCCATGCCGTCGTAACTGGAATTTTGATCTTTGGATTTCATTACGCCGATCACGGAGTAGGGAATCTCGTTCATCCAAACTTGCTGGCCGACCGCTTTGTGATCTGAAAAAAGCTGTTTTTTCGTGTCGCTGCCCAGAAAGGCCACATTGCGCGCTTCGGAATTGTCTTCGTGATTGTAAAAGCGCCCTTCAGCCACCGCGATACTACGAATCTCGGTGAATTCCGGCAACGATCCGACCGTACTAATACTTCCGCTGTTATACAGGCTGTGCACCTGCACAGTATTGCCGAGTTCCGGCATTACGTATTTGCATCCGGGCGATTCCGCGGCGACCTGTACGTAGTCATCTTCACCCCAGTGCAGTGCCCGGCCGGAGCGCGTGCCTCCGGCTTGCATGCTGGTGCGCCCGGCAAAGACGATCATCACGTCTTTTCCAAACGTCTCCTGATTTGCCTGGATTCCTTTGCCGAGACCTTCACCGGCGGCCACCATCACGGTGATGGAAATGATTCCCCACGCGATGCCGAACATGGTCAGCATGGTTCTTCGCTTGTGCGCCCACAGCGTGCTGAGCGTATCCTTCAGCAAATCCTGGAATGACAAAGCGGGCCGCCTTTATTCCTTGCTACTGCAGAATGACTTGCTGCTTTTCATTCAGCCCTTCAAGGATTTCCGTCTTAACGCCGTTCGAAATCCCCAGCTTCACGTTTACTTTTTTCTTTCCGTTTTCGCCTTTGACGTCGGGAATCTCGGCTTGTGCTTTGCGCTCTTTGTCATAAATCAGCGCGGCCTCGGGAACCATAAGCACGTTCTTCTTCTCTTCGAGCATAATTTCCGCGTTGGCGCTCATGTTGGCTTTCAGTTCCAGCGTGGAATTCTGAATGGAGACGCGCACCTCAAAAGTCGTGACGTTATCTTTCTCCTTGCCCAAGGGAGAAATCTTGGTCACCTTGCCGTTAAATTTTTTGTCTTTGAAGGATTCCACGATGATGCGTGCGGGTTGGTTCAAATAAACTTTGCCGATATCCGCTTCATCCACTTTTCCCTGCACGTACACTTCGCTGACATCGCCCAGGGTCATGATGGGCGTGGCCTGTGAACCCAAAATCAAAATGGAGCTGACGGCGTCGCCTACGTTCACGTCCCGCGAAAGAACCAAGCCATCAATGGGGCTCACAATCGTGGAGTTGCGCAGGTCCTCTTCCGCGTTATCCAGCGCCGCGCGCGATTGCGCCACTTGCGCTTCGGCTTTGGCGATGTCCGCATGCGCTACGGCCAGCGCCGCCTGCGCACTGGCTTGCTTATTCAACGCCATGCGATAGTTTTTTTCTGAATCTTCCACCACCGACTTGGACACCACACCTTCTCGGTATTCGTGTTCCGCGCGCTCCTGGGTCAACTTCAAGAACGGCACATCTGGCCCCTCGGCATCCACTTTATTGCGCTCCAGCGCAGCCATCGACGAATTGCGCGCCGCTTCAGTCGCCTGCAGATTAGCTTTGGCCGCACGCTGCGCCGCTTCCAGTTGAGCTTTATCCAATTCCGCCAAAATTTGCCCGGTCTTTACGCGGTCGCCATAATCGACATAAATCTTCTTCACGATGCCGCTGGCTTTGGATTTGATCTCCGCTTTTGATAACGGCTGAATTTTTCCGGTAGCCACCACCACTCGCGCAAGGTCGCCGCGTTCCACCGTCGCGAGCTTGGAAGGATCGATCTCGTGACTCGGCCGCAGCGCCGCCATCACGCCATATCCCCCGGCACCCAGCACCACCAGAATCGCCACCACCCAGATGATCCTGCGGCGGCGCTTCTTCCCGTTTTTCCCGTTGGTTAAGCTGTGGCCATTCATGGACAAAAAACCCCTCGCACGAAGCCCGGCACTCGCGACCTGTACATGAATACGTGTTACATTCCAAAAAGTTCCAGTTCTTAGCGGGTTAGACGATTTCCCGAGGGCTTGGACAGGCCACTCCGCGAAACCGTCGAAGGAGGGAGTTGCTGACTACAGCGAAGCCTTCCGCAAGCGGAGCGCGTTGGCGATGACTGAAACTGAGCTGAAACTCATTGCCGCGCTTGCCAGCATGGGGCTTAGTAGCCAATGAAAGGCTGGGTAAAAAACTCCTGCGGCGACAGGCACTCCCAAGGCGTTGTAGAAAAAAGCAAATGCCAGGTTCTGCTTGATGTTCCCTATGGTCGCGCGGCTTAACCGGCGCGCGCGCACGATGCCGCGCAGATCGCCTTTCACCAGCGTAATTCCCGCGCTATTCATCGCTACGTCCGTGCCGGTGCCCATCGCAATTCCCACGTGAGCGGCAGCCAGAGCGGGCGCGTCATTGATGCCGTCGCCGGCCATGGCCACAACGTGACCTTCTTCGCGCAAACGCTTTACGATTTCGCCTTTTTGTTGCGGCTGAACTGCGGCTTCCACTTTCTCAATTCCCAATTTCGCCGCAACGCTCATGGCCGTCTCGCGGCGATCGCCGGTCAGCATCACAATGCGCAGTCCTTCGGCGCGCAATTCTTTTAGCGCCTCGGCAGCGGTGGGCTTGATCCGGTCGGTCAACAGGAATACGCCTTCGGTCCTTCCGTTGATACCTATGTACACGGCAGTCGCGGACTGATCCAGTTGAATTTTGGAAAACGCCACGGCGGAAAATTCCACGCCGCGGGCACGCAAAAATCTTTCTGTTCCGACGACCACTCGTTTATTCAGAACTTCGCCTTCGATTCCTCCGCCGGGCGTTGCCAGGAAGTTGACGGCGTCTGCCAGCGGCAACTTTTTCTCAGCCGCGGCCTGCACAATGGCGCGTGCCAGAGGATGCTCGCTGGAACGCTCCAGGCTGGCCGCCAGCGATAGCAGCCCATCCTTCGTGTACGGGCTGCCTAACGCAAGCTCCACCCCGCTAACTTGCGGCTTTCCTTCTGTCAGCGTGCCAGTTTTATCGATTACCAGCGTATCAACCTTCGCCAGCGCCTCGAGTGCTTCGGCGTTTCTTATCAATACGCCCGCGTGCGCGCCGCGCCCAACGGCCACCATGATCGACATTGGCGTAGCCAATCCCAGCGCGCATGGACACGCAATGATGACCACTGCAATGGCGCTGACCAGCGCGTTGGCGAATCGCGGCTGGGGGCCGAAGATCACCCACCCCACAAAAGCCAGCACCGCCGCGGCCACCACTGCGGGCACGAAATAAGCCGCAACCTTATCCGCCAGTCGCTGCATGGGAGCGCGGCTGCGTTGCGCTTCGCTCACCATCTTCACAATCTGAGCCAAGATCGTTTCGCGGCCCACACGCTGCGCTTCCATCACGAAGCTGCCGCTAGCGTTTAGCGTTCCGCCGGTTACCGAGTCTCCCGGGGACTTCTCCACCGGCATGGGTTCACCCGTTAGCATGCTTTCATCGATGGCGCTTTGCCCTGCAAGTACGTCGCCGTCGGTTGGCACGCGTTCACCCGGACGCACTCTCAACCGGTCGCCAGGTTGCACTTCATTCAGCATGACCTCCCGTTCGCTGCCATCGAGGGCAATTAAATGCGCGTGTTGCGGAGCCAGATGCAGCAGCGCGCGAATCGCGCCGCTCGTTTTTTGGCGCGCACGCAATTCCAGCACCTGCCCGAGTAACACCAGCGTGGTGATTATCGCTGCTGCTTCAAAATAAACCGGAGGTGCGCCACCGGCTTCGCGAAATGACGCAGGAAAAATCTGCGGGAAAATTGTTGCCGCGAGGCTATCAAGATACGCCGCGCCCGTGCCCAGCCCGATGAGCGTGAACATATTGGGGCTGCGATTCAGCAGCGACATCCAAAAGCGCTCAAAGAATGGCGCGCCGCCCCACCACACCACCGGCGTTGCCAGCGCCATTTCAATCCAGTTGCGCGTTTCAGCCGAGAACGGCAGCTTGTAAAAGTCTCCCCACATGGCGATTGCCAGTAGCGGGACGGAAAGAGACGCGCTGACCCACAACCTGCGAGACATGCTCTCGTATTCGGGATCGGTTTCAGCTTCCAGCGACACTTGCACCGGCTCGAGCGCCATGCCGCAAATCGGACACGAGCCAGGACCGATTTGCAGAATTTGGGGATGCATTGGGCAGGTGTAATACGCGGATTTCGGGGCAACAGTTTCGGTGGTTTCGGAACCGGCCTGTGAGGAGGTCGCTATTTTCCCGGTGTGGACAGCCTTCGCCCTGTGGCCATCACGAACTGCAGCAACATCGACAGCGCTGTGTGCAGTCTGCATCCCGGAACTTCCCGGCGCCGCCAAAAACTTCTCAGGCTCCTTCGCGAATCGCGCCGCGCAACCTCTGGAACAAAAGTAATACGTCGTTCCTCGAAGCTCTTGTTTCGCAGCCGCCTTAGCCGGCTCCACGGTCATGCCGCAAACGGGATCCTTCTCGCGCGGTCCCGCGCCCAAAATGGGCAACCCCACATTTTTTGTATTTGATGAATCCGCGGCGTCAGCCATGACTCTATGTTAGATGAGTCGCGCCCCATTGAGTAACACCACAATTACTCACAATCTGCAGGATTAAAAACGCGCGGAGGGTGGCCTAGATTCGCAGTTGAGGTATGAACCTGGGTTAGGCTTTTGTAGTGCGCCGACCGAATTTGCACTCGCTGGTATAATTTCCACCTATGACACTCGTCGAGATTACCTTTGAGCTGCAGTCCCCGTTGACCGCCAAGCAATTAGCCGACCTCGCTGAATTCGCCAACACATACGGCCTGCGCCGTTTCCGCCACGATGAAGCGCACAACCTGATCACCTTCGAGTACGACGCTTCGCGCCTGCGGCAAAGTCAGGTGGTGCACGCGCTTGCCGGAGCGAATATCGCCATCACCCGCATCGTTCCGCAATCTGGCGCCGAAATAATTCCTGCCTGAAGCAGTAACGCTAGTACCGCACAAGAATATCGACCGCTCGAATCCGTCGCGAAGCAAGATCACGCGATCTTAGGATTTCTCTAGATGTCCAAGCACCTGCAACGGCACTATCTGATGTATATTTTTCGCGCGGATGCAATCGCGAGCTGATCCTTCGCTGTTCGCGCTCTTTGCAGAGCACCGGAAGGAGAATCGAATGCCTAACGCGACTCCGGCGTTTCTTGCGCTACTATTGGCGAGTATGAATTTCGTTCCGCTCCTCGCCCAAAATCAGCCGGCACCGGCTCCTTCCCCGCAAGGACCTGCAGCGACACCAACTCACGTTGCCCAACCAGCGGATGTTGCTTCCCCTGACGCCATCATGGCGGCAACCTACGACGTGATCTCCGGACCAGCGGGGCAGGAGCGCGACTGGGATCGCATGCGTTCGTTGTTTTATCCCGGCGCGCGATTGATAAGAACAGAAGCAAAACAGGAAGGCGGACTTCACGCCGCCATCCTGACTCCCGAGGACTTTGTCGAGCGTGCGGGAAATTATTTCAGGAAAAACGGTTTCTACGAACGCGAAATTGCGCGACGCGCCGAACGCTGGGGCAGCCTTATGCAAGCTTTCAGCACCTACGAATCGCGTCACGATCCCAAAGACCCGGCGCCCTTTGCGCGGGGAATCAACAGTTTCCAGCTATTCTTCGACGGCGCTCGCTGGTGGATCATGACCATTTGGGCCGACGAATCAACCCAAACACGACTACCTCCGGAGTTTCTCGCGCCTTCACATTAATCTAACGCCAACCGCAAAACAGAAAACATCTTGTCAGTGCCAGCCCTTTTTCACGCCATCAACTAGACAGTGAGGTCATTACGTTTCTTTAGATTCTTGCGCGCCTGCCTACCACGAAACCAAAACCACGAGAATATGGGAGTAATAACCCACCAGATTATTACGGATGCAATCGCGCTGATTACACTGCGGTGTGCGTAGGCGTAACCTAACTTGATCAGCCCAACTGTGAGGGCAGCCGCCAATGTGCAGTAGAACGGCACCTGGCTCTTGTTGCCTGGATCACCGTACGCTAACTGCCCGGCTTTCATAGCCTCGCGAAACTTGCTCATCTCGGATCTCGATGAACTTCTCGCGAGCCAATAACAAGCGCACCAAGCATAGCCATCAGCTCAGACCAGCGCGTTAGTAGCCATCTATAAGGGACAAGCGGGGAAATATTTCCCTCCGTCAATCATCACTGGGCAGGAGATCGAATAAGAATTCTCGTCCAGCCAATTGATGAACTTTTCTCGCTGAGGCATGTCCCGCCACAACTTAACACCCGCGAGCTCGTGCTCTTCGGTTTTAGCGGACGTGGAATTCTGGCAAATGTCCTGGTTGCGTGACGGGTCGTCTGCGTATTTCCACGATTTTTCAGCTCCGTTAGCCCCCGCCTCCCAATATGTTCCGTTCACGAAGTCCACGCGTCCGACCGAGATTCTCACAGAAAGACAACGGGCATGAAATTCCCGGGCGAGATCCGCAAGCACGTCACCTCGAAGCACACTTTCATGTGTCCAGACATCGGCACCAGGATCAATCACGCCAGACGAATGTTGGGTTGGTGGATTTGAAGTTGTGCGACTCGGTCTCTTCTGAGGATCGCTCAAGTCTCGGACTTGTGCTTGCAACCAGATGCGCGTCGTTTTTACGGATGAAGTATTTCGCAGATGGACGGAGGGCTCCTTGCCCGCTTCCTCCGCGTGTTTCAGCCCCAGAATTTGCACCGGGCCGTCATAGTAGTTAGCCACCCGTAGCGTCAGCGTTACGACGCCATCTTGCTCCATGGGTCCGGCACAAATGGCGGTGGCGCATACCAGCAATAAGACCAACAGCGAAAATCCCGAGAAGTGTTTGGAACGCGTCAAGAACGAAGAATCGGACATGGAGGGAACTCCTATCGGACGCCTTGGGGAGGTCGATGTTATCAACTCTTGTTACTAATTCAATCGTTAGGCCCACTTCGAGTCACGATGATCGCGTGCCACCTGTACTTTGGGTTTATGCAAACGTGGACTTAGACGAGTAACCGGTGAATTGATCAGCCCCAAAAAAGTGGGGCTCCCGCTTGGGACCGGGAGCCCCGAGAAGGCGCGTTCCATTGTCAGTGTCGTTTTCACACCGACGCGTGGGGTCATCCATCCTAGCTTCCCTCTCAGAGGCAGGTGGGAACGATTTGCGAAAGATGACGAGCAAGCCCCTTCCCCCTCGCTCGCCGCCCTTTACATTTCGTCATGTAAAACGCGCCTACACTCCCTCTAATGCAATAGCGCGGCCATCGCTGGCCTTGCCCCATTGAAAGTTAAGACCTTTCTTATGTGTGCATTGCGTCTAGCGCCACGGGTGGCCGCCAGTTCCAAAGGCGAGGCTGCAGCCCAATTCGGAACGGCGCCAAACTGAATCGGGAATCGCTCCAATAGCTCTCGCCCATCGCCGTACCTGCCTGGCTCCGGTTGAACTGTAAAGGATGTGTAGGGACGCCTGGTAAAAGGGACTCGGGACCGACATCCCTAACCAAGTTCTAGGACGTTAGTAATGATTTATCGGCTCTTGCAGAGCTATGGGTTTTTTTTGGCTATCGCCGCAACATGAAGCATGAACACGCTGTTTCTGTCCGTCGTTACCCACCGATCCTTCTATCTTCGCCTGCCCGCTGTACTTGTCCTCACGCTATTGCCTGTCGTATCGATCTATGCCGATGTGCCTACGCGCCTGCAAAGCATTCCCGCCCCGGCATGTTATTGCCCATGCCATGAAGCCATGGCGCATCGCGGCTGTATCAAGCTGTGTGACACCAAAAAGCACGCCGTTACCCGGTGGCTCTCCACGTCTTGCATAAAATCCCACTTCCAGCCGCCACCGGATAAATCACACGCGGGCCCACACCTTCGGCACCCCGACCACGCGGAACACGCGCAACTCTATTAATTGAACGCAATTTGAGTGAGTTAAAGACGACTTCAGTAATTACATTTGTTCCGCAAGAACTGACTGTCGATCTTCCTGTTGCTCCGGTTCCAGCATCAGCCCAGCCAGTATTTCGGGGATTTCAAACAACGCCTGGTTGTTGAGGGCCTTCACATTGTTTTTCAGACGCGCCAGCGTGCCGGGCTCGACCATTTTCCTCACCCCGTTGGCTACGCTGCGAAAATTGTCCAGCACGATGCCCACTTCTTTTTCTTTCACCCATTCCGCGTTGTAGCGTTCCTGCGGCAGGGTCCAGGCGTTGCATTCGATCAGCACCGGCAAGTGCCGCACCATGGCTTCCGCGATGCTTCCGGGACCTGGCTTGCCAATCATAAAATCCGCTGCGCACATCAAGCGGTGCACTTCCTTGGTGAAGCCCACGATATGGATCGGGAATTTCCAGGACTCGGCGCGAAATTTTGCCGCCAATTTTTCATTGCGGCCGCAAATCAAAATAAGCTGCACTGGAACGTTTGCACGGTCGAGCCGTTGCGCGATTTGATGCATAACGCCCGAGCCATATCCTCCAAAAAGTACGATCGCAGTCGGCAAGTCCTCACGAAGCCCCATCTGCTTTCGCAATTCGCGCGGATCGACATTTTCACGAGCGTAAAACTCCGGCCGCACGATCATTCCAGAGGTCTTGAAAATGTGTTGTTCATCATGGTCGATGGCCCGCGCCTGTTCCGCAGCTTTTTCCGTCCCCGCGATGATGTATTGCTCGGGGATCGGCTCGATCCAGAAGCGCGGCGGAAAATCCGCCAGGTCCGTGATCAGTGTCGCGAAAGGTTTGCCTGGGCATGCGGCGCTCCAGCTTTCGTGCAGCTGGCGGTTGAAGTGCGGAATCACCGACACCAGCAAATCCGCTGGATGCTCGCGGAAGTATTTTGTAAGCAGCCGCACCGCTGGCCGGTGCAGGATGCGGATGATCATTTGCAAAACCCGCAGCAGGCTCGTCGCCCCCAGCGTCCAACCATTGCGCAGCAATGTGTTGTACTGCTCCTGGATGCGAATGCCGGTCACCCGGCGGAGGACGTCGAGGCGGTCCGTAAGCTCCTGGAATTGCACGAGATTAACCTGCCACGGACGATTTTGTTGTTCGATGATGGACTTCAGGGAGAATGCCGCGTTGCGATGGCCGCCACCGGCATCGTGAAACATGATGTGAATTTTCCGGGGCTTGGCGGTCATCTAGCGAATAGTGCCAGATTCATGTACGCATTGTTACACGAAGTTTTTACACTTAGGGAAGAGCACCCACCATGCCATGTGGATAACCCAATAAGCCATTTGTGTTCAATTAGTTCTAAGACAACGTTCATGCACAATTTGCAGCCTCTTCACAGCCTGTTCATATCCATGCGGAATCATAGTCCTATGCGATGTGACCTCCACGTCCACTCTGTAGCATCCGGCATGTGCAGCACGCCGGTCCTGAACCGCATTTGCCGCGAATCCTACAACGACGCCACCGAGGTCTATAAACGCCTCAAAAATCTGGGCATGGCTATCGTGACCATCACGGACCATGACTCCATCGACGCCGCGGAAATTCTGCGCAAGTACCCTGATTTCTTTCTCAGTGAAGAGGTCACCGTGCGAATGCCGACCGGCACCGAGGTGCATGTCGGGGTATATGACATTCGCGAGCGCGATCATGTGGAAATTCAGCGCCGCCGCAATGACTTTATCTCGCTGGTGATGTATCTCACCGAGCGGAAACTGTTCTTTAGCGTGAACCATGTTTTCTCCGGCCTCACCGGGCGCCGTGACGAACACGATTTCGACTGGTTCGCTTCTTATGTTCCGGCGCT
>JAUTXJ010000079.1 GCA_030838075.1 Acidobacteriaceae bacterium | reverse complement strand
TCCTATACCCAACAAATTCAGATGGCAACTAGTCAGAAGTCCCGCTAGCCCACCCCAGCTCCTCGCGGTTTTGACTCGAAATTTTTCAATTCCGCCAAGATTTGCGATCCGTACTTCTCCACTTTTCGATCTCCAAATCCAGAAACTCTTCGGAGTTCTGCGAGCGTACTCGGCCGCACCTTGCATAGTTCGTCGAGCGTTGTGTCATGCATCACAATATATGCCGGCATGCCGAGTTCGTTGCTGATGCTCCAACGCCATTCACGCAAATGTTCGCGAAGCCCGTCATCCTGAACAGGAACGGGCCGAGAAACGGCCCCCGGTGCTCGTGGCGCCGGCTGAGGCGTAACTTTAGGTTTCACATCGGGGACTTTGCTTCCAGCCGCTTTTCTTTTGATGACCGGGGGCGCCGCAAACCAACTCGGCTCGCCGCTGCAGACGTCGCATCCGTTGCACGTCGACCATTTCGGCGTTTCGCCAAAATGCACACAAATTTGCCGGTGCCGACAGCTCTTCGACTCAACGAAATTTCGAATGATGTGATAGCGCTGCCATGCGCGCGCTTTCTCTGCTGGGTCCGTTAATTGCTCGACGAAGTAGGTGAGAAGCCCCACATCGCGTTTTTGCCATAACAACAGGCAGTCAGCGGGCTCGCCATCACGGCCGGCGCGCCCAGCTTCCTGGTAATACTGCTCAATCGATTTCGGCAACGACAAATGGATCACCGCACGTACCGCGGCCTTGTTTATGCCCAGTCCGAATGCGATTGTTCCCACCAGCACCCGCACTTCATCGCTCATCCAGCGTTCCTGATTTTTTCTTCGCTCGGCGCTGTTCATCCTCGCGTGATATCCAATGGCTGCGATCCCGCTGTGTTTCAGGAATGCGACGGTTTCCTCCACTCGTGTGATGGTCGGCGCATAAATAATGAGGTTGCTGTCGGCATACTGCTCTACGGCTTTCAGCAGTAATTCACGCTGGCTCTTCGGATCGCACTGCTTCACGTGATAACGCAAATTGTGACGCTGGAAGCTGGCAATGTATTTGTCCGCATCACGCAGTTGCAACTGCTCGACAATATCCTGGCGCACTTGCCGGGTGGCGCTCGCTGTAAAGGCTGCGATGGGCCGGTCCGGAAATTGTTTCCGCAAGGAATGCAACTGCCGGTATTCAGGACGAAACTCGTGTCCCCACTCCGAAATGCAATGAGCTTCATCGATCACAAAATAAGAAATGGGTGTTTCGCGCAGCCAGGTGAGCGCGTCCGCCCGTGCAAGTCGCTCCGGCGAAAGATAAAGCAGCCGGTACTTTCCGGCTTTTGTGTTGTGCAATATCGCGAATTGCTCTGCGGCAGTCTGCGAACTGTTTAACACTGCGGCAGGAACGCCCATCTGTTCCAATTGAGCAGTTTGGTCCTGCATCAACGCGATCAGCGGCGACACCACAATCGCGGTGCGGCCGGGCGTCATTGCCGCAGGCAATTGGTAGCACAGCGATTTGCCACCGCCGGTCGGCATGACCACACACGCATCCCGCCCGGCAAGCAAACTGTTCACTACCTGTTCTTGAAGAGGCCGAAACGAGGAGTAGCCCCAATACTGGTGCAACGCGGAAAGTATGGATGAGGGCATAGCGACTTAATACGGCTACCGATCAGTCTACGATAAATAACTTCGCGCCGGCACGACTGACACTTCGATGCGGCGGGTCGCCATCCCCGACGTGATAGCTCATCCCTGGCGTGAGTGTAAAAGTCCGTCCGTCAGCCAAACGCGTTTCCATTTCGCCTTCGAGGCACAAAAGCACATGTCCCTTAGCGCACCAGTGATCCGCCTCGTACCCCGGAGAATACTCAACCATGCGCACGCGAATCTCGCCAAAGTTCTGCGTCCGCCATAACGCCTTCCCACTATTACCAGCATGTTCGGTTACCGGAATTTCACTCCAGTCGGTTGTCGAGAAAGGAGAAGCAGCCATTTCCATGTGCCGAGTATAGCTTCAAGTCGCGGGCCCGTGTGCTGGTGTCAACTACGCGCCTAAACTCAAGAAGCCCCGCTGTCAATTTAGCGCGAACTGTGCTATTCTGTTTTTGCGCTTATTACCTCGGTTGTGTTGTGCGGTCCCTCGGTTGTTGTTAATGCTTCTTCTGAGTATCCCCGCCTGCAGTTTTCTCCGTACGTTATCAGCGTAATTCAAAACTAAGGCTGGCTTTGTGAGTTGCTGCCTGAGTACGCACCTAAGTGTGTGTGCCACGAGCAACTCCACCAGCAAGAAAGCTAAACTACTCAATGCAGAATGTTTCCGTACCTTTTTCAGAAATGCCGCTATCTCCTTATATGAAGGAGAAGCTGACGTCAGCGAAGTTTTCCATGCCGACGCCCGTGCAAGCCGCCGCGATTCCGCAGGCGCTCGCCGGCAAAGACGTGCTCGCTACCGCGATGACCGGAACCGGCAAAACGCTGGCCTTCCTCATCCCCGTAATCGAACAGCTCTTGAAGCAAAATACCCCAGGAATCAACGCGCTCGTGCTCGTACCTACGCGCGAACTCGCCATGCAGGTTGTGGCGCAGTACAACGCCTTGCGCGGGAAGCAGCTTATGCCCGCAGCGCTCGTCGTTGGCGGATTATCCGAGGGCGCACAGCTCCAGGCCATTCGTAAGGGCGCCCGCTTCGTAGTGGCCACTCCCGGCCGCTTGGAAGACTATCTGGATCGCAGACTTTTTCACTTTAACGCCTTGCGTATCCTTATCCTCGATGAAGCCGACCGCATGCTGGACATGGGTTTTCTTCCCGCGATTCGCAGAATCGTTTCCATTCTCCCCAAAGACCGCCAAACCATGTGCTTTTCCGCCACCATGGAAGGCTCCATGATTCGCGTCGTGAAAGATTACATGAAGGAGCCCGTGCGGCTTTCCTTCGGCTCTACGCTCAAGCCTTCCGAGAACGTTCGCGTGCAGGCCTTTGAAGTGGCCATGGACCGCAAAATGGAATTGCTCCAGCGCTTGCTCGCCAAGGAAACCGGACGCTGCCTGGTCTTCGCGCGCACCAAACGCGGAACGGAACGCATCGCCGACAATCTAAACCGCAAGGGCTTCTCTTCGGCCATGATTCACGGCGACCGTTCGCAATCGCAACGCACCTCAGCGCTGACGGGATTTCAGCAGGGACGCTATCGCATCCTGGTAGCCACCGACTTGGCTTCACGTGGTATTCACGTCGAAGACATCGCCCATGTCATTAATTACGACCTGCCCGAAGTCGCCGAAAATTTTATCCACCGCGTCGGCCGCACTGGCCGCAACGGAGGACACGGTGTAGCTTCCACCCTGTTCGTCAAGGAACAACGTTCCGAACTTTTCCAACTGGAACGCACCCTGGGAATCAAAATTGAGCGTATGCGCGCCGATGACGGCACCGCTGCTCCCATCGTTTCTCACGTCGGTTCGCAAGGACGCTTGCCGGTAAATCTTCCGCGCATCACCAGCGGCCCGAAACCAGCACGGTTCGTGCTTCCCGGCGAAGTTCTGCAAGCTCAGTAAGAGCCAGGCACTAGAAAAGTAAATCGCGCCGGGAGCCGAAAAGCTTGCGGCGCGTTCTTTTTTCCGTGGTGTCTCATTGATCGGCGATCCTACCGGTAAGCACGAATAAAGAAATAAATGGTCATAAATGTCCCGACCGCAATCACCAATCCCCGAATCCAACTTTGCGGCAACTTCTGCGCGTAGTGCGCGGCCCCATATCCGCCAGCTATCGCGCCAACAGTCATCACTCCCGCCTGCGGCCACAAAATAAATCCCGTAGCTATAAAAGCGACCGCCGCCACGCCGTTGATTATGGAGCCCAGAATCACCTTCAGTTTATTCATCGCGTGGATATCCGTCATACCCAGCGCGGAAAGCATGGCCAGATTCAGGATTCCCATGCCCCCACCGAAATAACCGCCATACAGCGCCACAGCCAATTCGAAAATCGTGGCGCCAATCATTGAGCCTGTGCTGGTCTCGCCGGACATTCCCGCGGATATGCGCCCGGTCAAGCGCTTGCCAAATGCAAAAAGCAGTGTCGCGCCCAACATCAGCCATGGCAAAACTTTCAGAAACGTCTGTGCTGGCGTTTTGATGAGCAGCAGTGCGCCCGCGACGCCGCCAATTACGCTGGTCACAATGAGCGGAATCATTACCCGTCGGGGAATATCCAGCTTCATGCGGTAAGCGCCGCCGCTCGCCGTGGTGCCCACCCATAGCGCCAGGGTGTTCGTCGCGTTCGCTGGAACCGGCGGCACGCCCGTAAATAGCAGCGCCGGAAACGCCACGAAGCTGCCCCCGCCCGCAACGGCATTGATCGCGCCACCCACCGCCGCAGCAAAAAAAAGAAAAATCGCCTGCTCTAACGTCACGACTGAGTTTTAACACGAATGCTTCTAGTCCCCTAACCGCGCCCTTCCCAAGGCGCAAAGTCCATTCTTGACAACTTGCGCCAGCCCATATATGAACGGTGCGTTTCCCGCCTTCCTTCGCCGCGATCCTGACTGGCCTTCATCATTTGCCAGATCACCGGAGGGAGTCACGATGGGAAGGACCAGCGTCCCAAAGGAACGTGCCGGCTAGCTTTATTCCCGGCACCAACCCGGTACCAGGTCGCGTTATCAGGAGGAAGTATGGCCAGCCGGACAAATGTCGTCACAGGCGGAGTTGCGGAATACAGCATCTGGCGGGTAATCCTCGCTTCCTCGGTCGGCACGATGATCGAGTGGTACGACTTCTACATTTTTGGAAGCCTCACCGCCGTTCTGGCGCTGAAATTTTATCCTCCCGGCAACGATACTTTTGCTTACATCGCGTACCTGGCAACTTTTGCGGTTGGATTTCTGGTACGCCCCTTCGGCGCACTGTTCTTCGGACGCATCGGTGACATCGTCGGACGTAAGTACGCCTTCCTGGTCACCCTGAGTATCATGGGTGGCGCTACAGCCCTCATTGGCCTCTTGCCCACCTACAAGACGGCCGGTTGGTTGGCTCCCGTTATTTTGATTATCATCCGCGTGCTGCAGGGCTTGGCTCTTGGCGGCGAGTATGGCGGCGCGGCGGTGTACGTCGCCGAGCACGTGCCCGATCACAAGCGCGGCTTCTACACCAGCTTTATCCAGATCACCGCCACCCTGGGACTGTTCGTCTCACTGATCGTTATTCTTCTTACTCAGCAATCCATGACCAAAGAAGCTTTCCAGGATTGGGGCTGGCGCATCCCCTTCCTCATCTCCATCATCTTGGTCACCATCTCGCTATACATCCGTTTGAAGATGAAAGAGTCGCCCATCTTCACTCAAATCAAGAGCGCCGGCATGACCTCCGCGCAGCCTCTGAAAGATGCCTTCGGCAAATGGGAAAACCTGAAGCGCGTGCTGATTTCCTTGTTTGGAGCTACCGCCGGTCAGGGTGTGGTTTGGTATACCGGCCAGTTCTATGCGCTTTTTTATCTGCAGACCATTCTGAAAGTTCCCGCGAAGACCGCGAATATCATTATCGCGATTGCATTGCTGATCGCCATGCCCTTCTTCACGCTTTTTGGCGCTCTCTCCGATCGCATAGGCCGCAAGTGGTTGATGATGGCGGCCTGTTTGCTCGCGGTCCTTACTTACATCCCCATATATAAAAGCATGCAAGGAGCCGCCGGAAACAATGTGGTTGGCGTGAGCTCCGCAAAGAATAAAGTTACCGGCGCAACGTCCCTCACGGCGATGACGGTGGATCCCGTCACCGGAAATCGAGTCCCGGCCAAAGACGCCACCAACGCCAACGTTCCGATGCTGGTGTTTCTTGTCTTCCTGCAGGTGCTCTACGTTTGCATGATCTACGGGCCCATCGCGGCTTACCTGGTGGAGGCTTTCCCTGCCAGAATTCGCTACACGTCGCTCTCGCTTCCCTACCACATCGGCAACGGAGTTTTCGGTGGGTTGCTGCCGCTTATTGGACTGTGGTCATGCGCCGCTACTGGAAATATTTATGCCGGCTTGTATTACCCGATGATCGTTGCCTCTATCACATTTGTAATCGGCAGCTTGTTGCTGCGCGAGACTCATGGCACGAAAATCTGGAGCGAAGTCGGCACCACACCCCAGGTCGCTTCAGGCGATTGATACCCTAGTCCACGAGTCGCCTTGTCATTCAAACGATGAGGCGCCGGTGTAATCGGCGGCTTGCAGTGCTGCCTCACGCGTGACCTCTGACCTCTGCCTTGAGGCGGCACCTCAAGTGGCGTTATGCTCGGTGACGGCATAATCGCATTATTCTTCAGGGGAGCCCGTAACGTGGCCAAAGCTCGCGCAAAACCGCAAGAAAAACAAAAGCAGACAAAAAAAGTCGAAAACCACGGCGAGCGCAAGCTAACCGAAGCGCAAATCGCCGTGCACTGGAAGGAAGAAGAGTACTTCCAGCCTTCCGCGAAATTCATAGGTCAGGCCAATCTGATAGATCCGGCCATGGTTGAGAAATTCAGCGAGAAACATTTTCCCGAATGCTTCCGAGAATACGCCGAACTGCTTCACTGGGATCAGTATTGGCACACCACGCTGGATACCAGCGAGCCACCTTTCTGGAAATGGTTTGTCGGCGGCAAGCTAAACGCCTGCTACAACTGCGTTGATCGGCATCTTGAGAAGCACAAAAATAAAGCAGCGCTCATCTTCGTTCCCGAACCAGAGCTAGAATCAGCCACGGTAATCACCTATCAGGAACTCTACCGCCGCGTGAATGAAGTCGCCGCCATGTTGCGCGATTTCGCCAAGTTGAAAACTGGCGATCGCGTCACCATTCACATGCCCATGATCCCGGAGTTGCCCATCACCATGCTCGCCTGCGCCCGCCTTGGCGTCGTGCACTCCGTCGTGTTTGGAGGCTTCAGCGGAGAAGCCTGCGGCATGCGGGCCGCGGATTCCGGCAGCCGCGTACTCATTTATGCCGACGGTTATTTCCGAAACGGCAAGTGGGTCGATCACAAAGGCAGTGCCGACATCGCCGTGCAAACGGCGGAAAAAGAAGGGCAGCACATCGACAAAGTTCTGGTCTGGCGGCGTCACAGCGGAAAATACAATTCCGAATCGCCCATGATCATGAAGCGTGATTATTTTGTCGATGAAATTTTGAAAGATTATCGCGGGCACATCGTGGAACCCGTTTCCATGGATGCCGAAGCTCCGTTGTTCCTGATGTATACCAGCGGCACCACCGGCAAGCCCAAGGGCTGCCAGCATCGAACCGGCGGCTACCTCGCTTACGTAACCGGCACCTCACAGTATTATCAGGACATTCATCCCAGCGACGTCTACTGGTGTATGGCCGATATTGGATGGATCACCGGCCATTCCTACATTGTGTATGGCCCCATGGCGCTGGCCGCCACCAGTGTTTTGTATGAGGGAGTTCCGCAATTTCCCGACGCAGGTCGACCTTGGCGCATCGCCGAACGCTTGGACGTCAACATTTTTCATACCTCCCCCACCGCAATTCGCATGCTCCGTAAAGCCGGCGGTGACGAACCCAAGAAATATAACTACCACTTCAAGCACATGACCACCGTGGGCGAGCCCATCGAACCGGAAGTATGGAAGTGGTATCACCAGGTCGTTGGCAAAGGCGAAGCCGTCATCGTCGACACCTGGTGGCAAACCGAAACCGGTGGCTTTTTATGCACCACGAAACCCGCGCTGGATCCCATGAAACCTGGCAGCGCGGGCCCCGCTGCGCTAGGAATTTATCCGGTCATTTGGGATGAGAACGGCAATGAAGTGACCGCTGGTTCTGGGAACGCCGGAAATATTTGTATTCGGAATCCATGGCCCGGCATCATGCAGACCATCTGGGGCGATCCGCAACGCTTCGTCAATCAATACTACAAAAAATACAACAAGCATCCGCACAGCAAAGACTGGCGCGACTGGCCTTACTATGCGGCCGACGGTGCGGTATTGCCTGCTGACGGTTATTACCGAATTCTTGGGCGCGTCGATGACGTGATCAACGTCGCGGGACACCGCCTCGGTACCAAGGAGCTCGAATCCGCGTGCCTGACCATTTCAGAAATTGCGGAAGCCGCGGTCGTGCCCGTTGTCGACGAAGTGAAAGGCCGCGTGCCAGAAGTTTACGTTTCGTTAAAGCCGGGAATTCCGCCGAGCAAAGCGGTGCAGGACAAAATTATGTCCACGATAGAAACCATGATCGGCAAAATCGCGCGCCCAAAAAAAATCCACATGGTGCCCGACATGCCCAAAACCCGTTCAGGCAAAATCATGCGCCGGGTGTTGGCTGCCATTTCCAATAATCTGGATACCGGCGACATCACCACCCTCGCCAATCCGGATATCGTCGCGCAAATTCGAGAGTTGGTGCAGGGCCGCGGTGTGGGTCCGCTGAAAGATGGCCCGGAAGATATTAAGCGTTTCGGAGAAGAGACTTAGGCCAGGCGTAAGGCCGCCACGGAAGGCCACCGCTACGCTCATCTTTTGCGGTTTATTGTGAGTCAGATTCGTTTTTGGCGGTTGTCTCTGGTTTTGCTTTGGATTTTTCGGGCCCAGTCTTCTTCGCTTTTGCAGCGCCTGAATCCGCTGGCAGCTTGTCTCTCTGTTTCGGCTTCGGTGAATCTTGAGCGTTCGCAGCGGTGGCCTTCGCTTTGCTCTTTTCCGCGGACGAATCTGCCACTAGGGCCTGCGCGCTTGGCGCTGGCACCGATGTATCGGCTGAGGCGGAATTCGCCGTTGGCGTTGCAGTCTGGGTCGGGTTCACCTGCGCC
Organism: Acidobacteriaceae bacterium; assembly: GCA_030838075.1. GTDB lineage: Bacteria > Acidobacteriota > Terriglobia > Acidiferrales > UBA7541 > Acidiferrum. The sequence goes on along the minus strand of JAUTXJ010000079.1, from coordinate 4,263 downwards.
GTCGGTTTAGCTACGCCGACACTAACGCCCGGCGTGCCACATCGTGCCTGAGCTTGGCTCAGTAATTCTGCATCAAGCAAGGCGTCTTGCCAGCGCGCGGAACAAAGCTGCGCCACTGACAACCCGGTAGCCCCATGCATCTCCGCTCCCGCGAGGTTAGCACCGGTAATGTCCGCCCCACGCATCAACGCCCCGCTCAGAAATGCGCCCCGCAGATCGACGTTTTTCAGGTCGGCATCCAAAAGCACCGTGCTCTTCATCTGTGCCCCAGCCAGATTTGCTCCCCCAAGCTTCGCCGAAGACATATCTGCATCCTGCAGATTTGCGAAAGAAATCATCGCGTTGTCCATCTTCGTATCGCGCAAATCCGTTCGTGATAGATCCGTTCTCAGCAAACGCGCGCTCCGCAAGCTAATCCCGTACATGGTAGATCCCGAGAGCTTGGCATTCGACAAGTCCGCGTTATCAAAATTCCCATACGAAAGATCGGCTCCGCGAAGATCGGTGGAAACAAATTGAGCGCCAACAGCATTGGCTGACACCAGAACCGTGCGGTTGGCTTGCGCGCGATTGAAATTGGCCGAACGCACCGTTGCTTCCCGCATGTTTGCGCCCCGTAAGTCTGCCTCGGACAGGTACGCCCCCTCCAGGTCGGCGCGCCATAGCTTGGCATTCATCAAGAAAGAGCGGTAAGCGCGTGCAAAACGCAAATTCGTCTGATTGAGTTTCGCGCCCGGAGCATCTGCCATTCCAGCTTCGGTCCAATTGCCGGCGGCTGGCGGCGTGGACATAACCGCCTCGGTCAAGTCTGCATAAGGACGATAGCCCACGCTTTGAAATAATTCCGAGGCCCACCGGCGAATGCTCGCGGACGAATGGTCGGAAGCAATATCTCGATCCGCCGGTAATCCTCGAATCACCCCGACCGAAATCATCAGCAAGACACCGCCGATAATTAACGCCGCACGCATGGTCAACAGCGCCAGGCGAAAGAAAGTCTTTGATTTTGCGATGCGGATTTCTCCCGATCGCAACACGCGGGAGACGATATCCGGCAAGCCCGTGGCGGTCGCCACTGAAACTGTGATCAGCAGGACTTGCAGCAGCGTTCCACGAAAATCCTGGCACACCAGGTAGCGCACCCAGAAAAGTAGCAACGTGGCGGGCACTACCCAATAACCCAGCATCATGGAAATTCCAGTTTCCAGTACGGCCAGCGGCGAACGGCCATCTCGCGGCCATCGAAAATGCTTGCGTATCAATCCCATCAAAAACCACGGACCATCTCGTTCCGGCGTTTGTCCATCCGGAAAAACGGCCGGAAGGGCCGCGATACTTCCCCACAAGCGCAGCAGCAAAAAATGAAATCGTAGATACAAAGCAAATAGCACCAGCGGCGCGCCAAGGTAAAAGCCCGTCATAGGTAGCGCGTTGCCAACATGTAGGAGGGGTAAGGCGGACGTATTCAACAGCAGGCGCACATCAGTGGTAAAAACAATCACCAGGCAGCAAATGACGCTCACCGCCAAAGTCGTGAAGTAAAAAACTCTCGCTATTTTACTGGCTTCCGCGATCGGGTTCGTGCTGCTGAATTCCGCGACCGATTCCGGCAACAGCGCATCGAAAAGATTCGTGCCGCCAAGCCTGCCCACCCACAGCCCTTCCGCGCCGTATAAAGTCGCACCCATCAGACTAGCGCCACGCAGCTCGGTGCCCAACAATATTGTCTCGCGCAAATCGGCGTGCACGAGATTCGCTCCTCGCAGATTCGCCATCGATAAATCCGCGCCAGCCAAATTCGTCTTGGTCAAAATTGCGTCTTGCAAGTTTACGCCGGTCAAGTCCGCGCCTGCGAGATTTGCTCCCGTCAAATCGGCTTTTACACCAGCCTCACCTCCGGACTCCACCCACATTTTGTGTTCGTCCAGAATTTGAGCGAGTTCAATCAGTGGAATGCTTGATGGCTGTGTCGCCTCGGAGGTCAAATTAAAAGCATGCGCATCAGAAACCTCAGAAGGATGAGTGTCAGAAGCATGATTCGTAGCGGCCACGTGATCTCCAGCGGCAGAAACTTCCGCGGCAATCGGCTTCGCCGGCTGCTCTTCGAGCGCAGCTAACATTTCCAATTTGTCGATTTCGCTCTGAGACATTTCGGGTTGATCCGGCTCCTGATTTTCGCGAAGTGTTTCCGGCTTTGCGACAGGCTCATTCACAATAGACATCTTTTTCCCCATTCGTTTTCCGTTCCGCCTGGTTCATCATCTCTTAAGCGCACTCCCATGTCGCCTGACCAAAAGTACAGTAGGCGCACAGGTAACAACTCACAATCAACGCTGGCCGGTGGTGTTAGGAATCGAGGCGGGAGTTAAACCGAGATACGGATCGCGTAACAAAAATAGAGCCGGGGCGCTTCGCTGAGGGGCCAAGGAGCCCCGGCTTATCCTGCCCGCCTCCGCAGTGTGCGAGCAAGAAACTTGCTATCGCAAAAAAACGTTCAAGCCTGGACAGCCAGCAGTCGGGGGGACAACATCTGCTTGCCGAATTTTCGTTGCGCCGGAGAAATTGCGCAGCGTTGCCGCCGCGCTCCCGGGAAAGAGTTAAACAGCTAAATCGTTAGACGCGCTCTTCTTCACCGCGCAGGAATTCGTAGCGCTCAATCGCAGCCACCACGCCCACGGCGCCCTCTTCACGAGGCTCGGTACGTTGTACGCGCCCGAGACACCGTACTCGCACTGGACCTGCTAGAGTAATTTCGTTTGGAAGCGTCAGGAGGATTTCAACAGCAGAGCCTTCTTTCACATCTTTTTGAAGGAAGAAATATACCCCGCGGGAGCTGACATCGCGGGACTCTGTACTTGTTTCACCAACGGCCGCACCTGTGGTCCAACGAACGGTGAGCGGAAGGCGCATGGAAAAGCGCTGGGTAGTGCGGCGTTCTGAGCCGGTCAAAGCAGAACCTCCTGATCGAATGAGAGTCTATCCGGGTATCACATTGGGAACAATAGGACTGTGGGTACAAAAGAATTCACACCCTTGCGGGTACCAATGTACTAGAACGGGCCTTCGAACGCCTTATTTTCGTGCTTTTCTACTTTTGAACCGATTGTGACGAATGACTTTCCGTGTAAAATCGCGCCCGATGATCAAACTCTCGTTAATTACCTTCGCGTGGATTTTCGGCAGCTTTTTGCAATTGGCATTGAAGGAATCTGACTGTACCGGTTTGCCCGGCACTTATATAACCCTCGGCCAGGCCCCAGCCAACATCAGACATAAATGATGTGAGAGTAAGCAGGCAACAGGTTCGCCGCGCTAAGAAGACTATGTCTGGTCTATGAGTCTGTGGTGGATCGCGTACAGGGCAAGCTCTAAGCGGTCGGAAACCCCAAGCTTATCGAAAATATTGTGTAGGTGATTCTTCACCGTTTGCTCGCTGATGAACAATTTCTCGCCAATCTCTTTGTTGCGAAACCCTTGCGCCACCAACTGAACGATCTCTTTTTCGCGATCGCTCAGCAGCGGCTTTTCTCGCCGCGGCCCCGACTCCGAAGACTTGGAAAACGCCTTCATCACCTCGGCGGTCATGCGATTATCGAGCCAAATTTCGCCCGCAAAAACCCGCTGAATGCTTTTCACCAGCAAGTCGGTAGCGGACTGTTTCAAAACGACACCACGAGCGCCCAGTCGCATCGCACGCACGACGTCGCGATCGTCTTCCGCAGCCGTTAAAACGATGACGCGCGTCGGCAGAGTGTCGAAATTCACCTCTTCGAGCACCGCCAAGCCATCTTTGTCTGGCATGCGCAAGTCCAGTAGGAGGATGTCCGGCTTCAATTTGGTGAGCAGCTTGATGCACTCCACGCCGTTCTGCGCTTCTCCGACGATGGACATATCCTCATCGGAATCCAGCAGTTTGCGGAGGCCGTCGCGAAAAATCGCGTGGTCATCCGCGAGGAGGACTCGTATTTGTTGTTTAGTTTTTGCCATGTCAACCGAGCGGAATTTCGACGATTAGCCGCGCTCCATGTCCAGGGTTCGATTCCACCGTCAGAATCCCCCCGACAGTCCGCGCACGCTCCTTGATGGAGATGGGTCCCAACCGCAGGCGGTCCAGTTCGTCTCCGGTGAATCGTCCCGCGAAGCTGAAGCCTTCGCCGTTGTCGTCGACGACTAACACCAGGGCGCTGTCATCCTGTGACAGTTTTACCACGACATGGGAAGCCTTAGCATGCTTTTTTATATTGTTGAGTGCTTCACGATATA
>JAUTXJ010000048.1 GCA_030838075.1 Acidobacteriaceae bacterium | reverse complement strand
CGAATAATGCCGCGCTGGCGATTGTGGGCGATTTTGATCCCGCCCAAGCCAAGCAATTCGTGGAGAAATATTTTGGCGGTTTGAAATCTTCTCAATTGCCCCCGCAGCCGGATCTTACCGAGCCGCGTCAGGAAAAAGAAAAACAGGCCATCAAGAAAGATCCGCTCGCAACCAAACCCGCTCTCGCACTCGGCTATCACATGCCGGACCGCAATACTCCCGAGTATTACGCCATGGGCCTGATCGACGAAATGCTGATCGAGGGCGACGACAGCGTGCTGCATCAGGAGCTGGTGCAAAAAAAGGGCTACACCGGAGCGGTAAACGGCGGCATCAACCTGCTCGGCACGCCCTGGAATTACAACGGACCGATGCTGTTCATCACCAACATGATTCACGATCCAGCGACCACCTCGGAAACCATCGTGCAGACTATTGATAGCTCCATCGAGCCGCTGCGCACGAAACCTGTGGATCAAAAAATGCTTGATCGCGCGCTGGTGAAACTGCGCTCCGATCTGTACGACACCATCGGAGGCCAAGGCGGATTTGGATTGGTGGACCTGCTGGCCAGTTTTGCGTTGTTCGATGACAATCCCGCGCGCGTAAATTCGCTGGTTGCGGAATATGAAAAAGTGACGCCGGCGCTTATCCAAAAAACAGCGCAAGAATATTTGCGGCCTGGAAATCGCACCGTGCTGCTGATTCAACCGGCCCCGGTCGCAACGGTTAAGCCCGCTGGCGATAGCGAGAAAAAACAGTGATGGAGCGAACGATGACAGTAACGCGCACCATGAAATTTTTGCTAGTGAATGCAATATTTCTTTTTGCCGCTACTCACACGTCGGCCCAAGCGCCGGCCGCGGCGCAAAAACAAACGCCTCCTGCTGGCGGCCCCCCGAAACCTTTCAATGTTCCCGCACACGAATCGTTCACGTTGCCAAACGGCATGCGCGTCACATTGGTACCGTACGGAAATATTCCCAAAGTGGCGATCAGCCTGGCCGTCCGCAGTGGGAATTTGAACGAGCCGCAGGATCTCCTGGGCGTTGCGGACATCACCGGCGAATTGCTGAAAGAAGGCACCAAGACCCTGAGCGCCCAGGAGCTTGCCGAAGCCGCAGCCCGAATGGGCAGTAGCTTAAGCGTTGCGGTAGGAGCGGACGAAACAGCGATCGATGTGGATGTGTTGTCGGAATACGGCGCCCAAGCCGTAGGTTTGGTCGCTGATGTGGCCTTGCACCCCGCGCTGCCGGAATCGGAATTGGCGCGTTTGAAAGCAAATTTGCTGCGCCAAGTGTTGGTCGCAAAATCTCGTCCTGGCCAAATTGCATTGGCGCGTTTCCGCAAATTGCTCTACGGCGATCATCCTTACGGAGAAATTTTGCCGACGGAAGCGAGCCTGAACAACATAACCATCGACGATGCGCGGAAGTTTTATGCCGCAACCTATGGAGCGCAGCGCGCGCATCTTTATGTAGCGGGACAATTCGATGTCGCCGACGTGAAGAGCGCCGTCGCGGCCGGATTCTCGGATTGGAGCAAAGGCACGCCTCCTGTTTTGAACGTGCCGCATCCCAAAACGCAGCGGCTATTGGATGTGACCGACCGACCGGGCGCGCCGCAATCCACAATTTATTTGGGCTTGCCGGTCATCGATCCCACTAACCCGGACAATATTCCGCTGACGGTGACCAATGCGTTGCTGGGCGGCTCGTTTAGCTCGCGCATCACTTCCAATATTCGAGAGCAAAAGGGTTACACGTACTCACCGAGCAGCCAACTTTCGCGGCGTTACCACGACGCGTACTGGGCGGAAATTGCCGACGTGACCACCGCGGCCACTGGGCCTTCGCTCAAGGAAATTTTTGGAGAGATCGATCGCTTGCAAAAAGAACCTCCGGGAGCAGCGGAGTTGAAAGGCATTCAGAGCTATATGTCCGGGCTCTTCGTGATTCAGAATTCCACGCGGCAGGCTCTAATTGGGCAATTGCGCAATGCGGACCTGCAGGGGCTTGGCGAAGACTATCTGAAAAATTACGTGCAGCGAGTGAACGCCGTTACACCTGAGGATGTTCAACGCATGACCGCCAAATACATCAAGCCGGAACAGATGACCATCGTAGTGGTCGGCGATAAATCAAAAATCGCCGAACAGTTAGCACCATACGCAGGAACGCCAGAAGTAGCCAAGTAAGCAGGAGCGATCCTGCACACCCTAGGTCGGGCTCAGTGTGCGTCGGCGATTAGGCTTTGTTAAGAAACGCGCGGCATACTTGCCACGCACTCCATTTTTTAGTTTCGAGAAGTCGTACTCAGGACGTAATTCGTCAGCCTTTTGCTTCTTAGTCTTTTTCTTCTTCATAGTGATTTATTCATGTCGCGCCGCTTTCTGTCCGCGATTTATCCAGAGCTTTTGGCGGCGGCGCGCTTGTGGCGGGTTGATTTGTGCCGGTATAAATTCTTGTCCGCATCGGACAACAACTTTTCAATTCGCTCACCGTCACCGCGATAGGTGGAGACTCCGATGCTGGCGGACACCGCGGGCTCTTCGGGATCATTGCGCATGACCTCATGAATCCGCAAGGCTACCTTATGGGCATCGTTTTCTGGCGCTTCGGGGAGCACCAACACAAATTCGTCTCCGCCGTAACGCGCGGCAGTGTCCACAGCACGGATGTTCATTCTCAAAGTATCCGCCAAGCGGCAAATTGCGCGGCTGCCTACCAGGTGGCCGTAGGTATCATTAATTTTTTTCAAGCCGTCGACGTCCAGCAACAAAATCGAAAAGGGTCTGCCAGTGCGATTGCTGCGTTCCATTTCTTTCTCGAGTACGTCGAGCAGCCGTCGATAATTCGCCAGGCCTGTAAGGGGATCGCTGACCGCCAGGTGGCGCACCTTCTCGAACAGGCGCGCATTATCCAGCAAGGCGCCGCCCAGCGCCACGATGTAACTCATCACCGTCAAGCCTTGCGCTAAGGCGAAAGGGGCGTCCTGCAGGTGTTCGGATTGCGACGCCGCGCATTGCGCTGCGAGATTCAGCGCGGCAGTCGCGTAGATGGCTCTGTCGAAAGCGCTCGCATCGCTTGTCAAACGGCGGCGATACCAGATAACGCTGGCCAGAAAAATCGCGCCGGGAAGAAGTTGCTGCGGACTGGGGAACAGCGCGAAGGGATGGGGTGAAACTTCCGGCGGCAACCGCCGAAGCGTCGCAGTGATTAAATAGGACGCTGAAATTATCGTGACGAGCGCGGCCCCGAGCTCCCTGCGCGGATGATGCGAGCGCGGCAGGAAGCGCTCCACGAG
>JAUTXJ010000423.1 GCA_030838075.1 Acidobacteriaceae bacterium | reverse complement strand
CGTCCGCGAGTGCGTCAAGCAAGTTCAAGATAAGTTTTCTAATATCGGCGGAAATTCACGCTAGCGCCAGCAATTCGGGCGAAATCCGCCGGCTAAAAACCGGTCCACTCGGTTTTTATTTTTGGCGGATGTAACAAAGTTTGCATAACGACGCAATATTGTTCCGTTTTTTCCTGCAGCGCTTTCCTTTGTTCGGCAGTCGCCTGCGGGGCATCGATGTCGAACCGGACGCGAATTTCCTCAAAGCCCACGGGCACTTCTTTGGAAAGGCCCAGCGTGCCACGCAGGTCCATGTCGCCGCTTACGCTGACCTTTACGTGCTCGGTGGGGATTCCCATCGCGGTCGCGACGAGCTGACAAGTGATCTGTGCGCACGCCGCTAGCGCGCCGAGCAGCAGGTCGCCAGAGCACGCCGACTTGCCTGCGCCGCCGACACCCTGGTGAGCTTCCGCTTGATAGATGGCGCGGCCAATATCCACGGAACAACTCATGGGCGTACCGGTCTGCGAGCCGGTAGCGGTCATGGTAATCCGCGAGGAATTGGGGTCGCTACGATACTTTTCCTTCAGCGGCTTTTGCAGTGATCTAATATCCAATGGCGGCCTCCAAAAATTTGTTATGCTGCACCGATATTAGATGCGCGGGCCCGGAATTCACAAATGGAAATCAGTAATTCGATGGACGAGTCGCCGGAACGGGTCGTGAACCCCCGGAATGAATTGCTGAGGCTGCCCGCCGGTTCACGTTTCGGCCGCTATGAAATCCTTGGCCCGCTAGGCGCCGGCGGCATGGGCGAAGTTTACCGCGCGCGCGACCCCCGGCTGGGACGGGAACTGGCCATAAAAGTCCTTGCCCGCAAACTCTCGGGCAGCAAATTGGACGTTAAGCGTTTTGAGCGAGAAGCTGAATCGGCCTCCGCACTTAATCACCCCAATATCGTGACCATCTTCGAGTTAGGACAAGTTGAGAATACGTATTACATCGCGATGGAACTGGTCGAGGGCCAGTTGCTGCGCGACATGTTGCGAGCCGGGCCGATTCCCTTGCAAACGGTCCTGCCCATCGCGACACAAATCGTCGATGGACTTGCAAAAGCACATGCGGCGGGCGTGATGCATCGAGACCTGAAACCTGAGAACGTTATGATTTCCCGTGACGGCCTGGTAAAAATCCTGGATTTTGGACTCGCCAAGCTGGTCAGCACGGACACGGACACTAACCGGCCGCTGAATCTGGAGACCGTCAGCACCTCGGAAACCAATCCGGGCGCGGTTCTGGGCACACTGCCGTACATGTCGCCGGAGCAAGCCAACGGTCAGCCGTTGGATTTCCGTTCCGACCAGTTTTCGCTCGGTTCGTTGCTCTATGAAATGGTGACGGGAAAACGCGCGTTCCCCCATCAGGGCGCCGCTGAGATTCTCGCAGCGATCCTGCGCGATCAGCCTGAAGCAGCAGCAACGTTAAATCCACAGGCGCCCGCGCCACTTTGCTGGGTTATAGAGCGGTGCCTGGCAAAAAATCCCAAAGATCGCTACGACTCCACCCATGACCTGGCCAGAGATCTGGCGGCGATTCGCGACCGGCTTCCCGAAGCGCCGTCGCGCCATTTGGCACCTCGCATCAACACATTGCCCAGTCAGGCCACGGCGTTTATCGGCCGCGAGCGAGAAGTGGCCGCAGTGAAAGAATTACTGTTGCGCGAGGATGTCCGGGTGGTCACGCTGACTGGACCCGGCGGAATAGGAAAAACGCGGTTGGCGCTGCAAGTCGCCAATGAACTACGCGAACGTTTCGACGGCGGAATATGTTTTATTCCACTGGCCGCGGTCAGCGATGCATCGCTCATTCCCTCGATCATCGCGCAAGGATGTGGAATACGGGAAACGGGCCGCCCGGTGAGTATTCAAAGCCTGAAGGAATATTTGCAGGACTCCCGCTCGAACCTATTGCTGTTCTTTGATAATTTCGAACACATGCTTAGCGCGGCGCCGGTGGTGTCGGAATTAATTACCGCCGCTCAAAAGTTACGCGTCCTGGTGACCAGCCGAGCTCCGTTGCATGTCTACGGCGAATTTGAATTCCCGGTGCCTACGCTGGCGTTACCGGATCTGCAACACAGCACATCGCCTAGTATTCTTTCGCAGAATCCCACCATCGCATTATTCATGGCGCGCGCAGTTGCCATTAAGCCAAATTTTGCACTCACCGATGAAAATGCGCGAGCCGTGGCGACTATTTGCACCCGGCTGGATGGCTTGCCTCTGGCGATCGAGTTAGCCGCCGCACGTATCAAGTTACTCTCGCCATCTGCGATGCAGTCGCGGCTGGAAAGTTCGCTGCAGCTTCTTACCGGTGGGGCGAAAGATCTGCCGATGCGACAGCAGACCCTGCGAGCAACAATGGACTGGAGCTTTGACCTGCTCAGCCCGGCGGAGCAGACACTGTTCCGGAGACTTTCCGTTTTTGCCGGCGGGTGCACTCTGGAGGGCGTTGAGGCGGTTTGTAATACCAAGCAGGATCTTGATATAGATGTGCTGGACGGCATGGGGTCGCTAGTCAACAACAGCCTGGTTCGGCAGCTTGAGCGATCCGCGGGCGAGCCGCGCTTCGCGTTACTGGACACCGTTCGTGAGTACGGACTGGAGCGACTGGCTTCCAGTGGCGAGGAATCCGGGATAAGAAAGGCGCATGCGGCGTATTGCCTGGTACTGGCCGAAGAATGCGCGGCGCAAGCCACCGATCCCGCAAACACGGAGTGGGTGAGTCTGCTGGAAGTGGAGCACAATAATTGTCGCGCGGCACTCGATTGGTTGACGCGCACGGGAAATGCCGAGTGGGGACTGCGCTTGGGAGCGGCGCTGTTCCAGTTCTGGGAGACGCGTGAGCATTTGACGGAAGGCCGCGACCGCCTGGAAAAACTTCTCAAACTGGAAGGAGCCGCAGCGCGTTCTAATTCTCGCGCGCGGGTGCTCTTCGCGGCCGGCGTACTGGCGCAGGGCGATCGCCGGCCAGCCTACGCGCTGTTCGAAGAGAGCCTTCAAATTGCTCGCGAGTTGAACGATACGCGTGGTGTAGGTATCGCCTTGAACGCGCAGGCCATAAACGCTCGCGACGACGGCGACATATCCACGGCAAGGTCCCTATTCGAAGAGAGTCTGGCGGTCTGGCGGGGTTTAAATGACCGTGCGATGGTGGCGCGCGCGCTTAGCAACGTCGCCAGCGTGGTGAAGTCTCAGAGAAACTATGCGCTGGCACGCTCCCTGCATGAAGAATCCCGCGAAATTTTTGAGGAACTGGGCGATAGCACCTGCATAGCATGGTCTCTCAATTACCAGGGCGACGTGGCACAGGAGCAGGGAGAAATTTCGGTTGCGTGCGAATTGTATGAGCAGAGTCTAAAAATATTCAGGAAGCTGGGCGACAAATGGGGTGTCGCTGGATGCCTGATGGACCTGGGAAACCTGGCGCGTGACGAAGGCGATGAAAAAAAGTCGCGTTTGCACTACGCGGAGAGCATGAAGCTTTTTCAGGAGCTGGGGCAGAAACGCGGGGTGGCCCGCCTTCTCGACTGCCTGGCTTGTTCCGCTGCGCTGCAGTCTCAACCCGAGCGCGCTTTGCGTTTGGCGGGCTCGGCTGCGGCGATGCGCCGAGTTCTAGGCGTACCGCTGCCCATGGCGGAGCAAACGCGCCTGGAAAAAACTTTGGACCTGGCGAAGCAATCCATTTCTCCGGCTAAAGCGGCAGCCGCATGGATGGACGGTTGGACGATGGCGACCGACAAAGCGATACAAGAAGCCTTATCGTTTAGTTGATTGCTTCGGGAAATTGCAGTTTCTTTGGCGCGTACCTAGGGCGTCGCGACGGATGGACCGGAAAATTCGCGGCCGGGTTAACTACTCCGCGGTGGTCGGATCAATCATCCTGCGCACGGCGGAGACGCGGTTGGCGGGGATACCGGCTTTATTCGCGTGGTTTTTGACGGTGGCTTCGTCGGGCGCCAGATAAACACAGTAGATCTTGTTGCCGGTGACGTAGCTGTGCAGCCACTGTATCTGTGGGCCAATGTCCCGGAGAGCCTGGATCGATTTCTGTGCCGCAGCACAAAACTCGCTGTCCGACAGATTGCCCACATTAGGCATTTCCCGCTCGATAACAAACTTGGGCATAGTTGACCTTCTCCAATGTGCCGCGCTTCAAGATTCGCACATTACAATTAACAAAACTTTATCCTCGATATTGTTGGCCGTCAATCAAGTGTCCCTGGTTGGAAGTGCGCGACGGGCTGGCAAATTTAATGTTTGCGACTACAATAGCCGCGGCGGAGGAACCCCATGCCCCAGCCTGCTCCCTCTTTCTATTGGATTGTTTTTGGACCGATCGCGGCGGTTGGAACATTTAGTTTGCTGTTATTGGGATTGGGCCGGACGGGTCAGCGGCCGCCTGATGACGCGTGGAAAGGTTCGTTTTACTCCAATCCCAGTGACCCGGCGCTGCTGGTGCCGAAGCGCTTGGGCATCGGCTACACATTAAATTTTGGAAATCCCTGGAGCTGGGCGGTGCTTGCTTTCGTGCTGCTCATGGTGGCGGTGCCATTTATCTTATTAACGGCAAGCACGCATCATCTACCTCCAACGACGCGATAATTTGCAGGTCTCATTTTTGGTTGATCCGCACCCCGCTGGCTTTGGACCGCAGCCGCGATGCGGTACAGTTGTTGCACGTCCTGCTGCGGTATTGCGCGATCGGTGCGCCACCTGAGCGCGCGCGACAAATTCACACGAACGGCCCGCAAATCTTTTTCATGGCACAAAATTATTCATGGCACAAAATTTACCATCGCTTGTAATTGTGGGGCGGCCCAATGTGGGCAAATCTACGTTGTTTAATCGTTTGACGGGCACGCGGCGCGCGATTGTCACGGACGAGCCGGGCATCACGCGTGATCGCATCTATGGCAAGGCGGACTGGCGCGGGCGGGCGCTGGAAATTGTGGATACCGGCGGGCTGGTTCCCGACGATAAAGCGCTGATCCCACAGGAAATTTTACGGCAGGCGCGCATGGCCATTGATAATGCGGCGTTACTTGTGCTGGTGGTCGACACGCATGCGGGAATTACGCCGCTGGACCAGGAGCTGGCGCGGCTGCTGCGCACTACCGGCAAACCATTTGTGGTTGCCGCCAACAAAGTGGACGCGCGTTCGCAGGAAGCAAATATTGCGAGCTTTCATTCCATGGGCGTGCCGGTGTTTCCCATCGCGGCGGAGCACGGCACCGGAATTGACGATTTGCTGGACGCCGCGCTAGCGCAAGTCGATGTAGTTGAGTCGGTCGAGGAAGAAAAACGCCCCGACGTAATCGAGGTGGCGATTATTGGCCGGCCGAACGTGGGCAAATCCACGCTGCTGAATCGTCTGGCGGGCGAGGAACGCTCCATCGTGTCGCCTATTCCGGGAACGACGATGGACAACGTGGACACTGAAGTGGTTCGCGAAGATCACACTTACCGCTTCGTGGATACCGCGGGCATCCGGCGAAAAGGTAAAACTACGTTGGTGGCGGAAAAGCTTAGCGTGGTGATGGCGCGGCGTGGATTGGAGCGCTGCGACGTCGCGCTGCTGATCGTCGACGGTGAACAAGGCGTTACG
>JAUTXJ010000380.1 GCA_030838075.1 Acidobacteriaceae bacterium | reverse complement strand
GCTCGCCAGAAAAAATTTCCTTTGGATAGACGATTTGCCGCTGCCCGAGCGCGAACATACCTACAGCCTTCTGAAGCGCCAACAAACCATTATTCGCCGTTCCGCCCAATGCTCTTCCCAAGGTTGTTCCAACGTCCCCGGCGGACTTATCCATGACTGGACCGGCATAACTTTTGTTCCCGGCGTCACGCTGCAGCAAACCCTCTCAGCCCTTCAAGATTATGATCGCGACCCCGATTACTACCGCCCCACAGTCCTTCGCGCCAAACTCCTCTCGCACACAGGAAATTCCTTCCACGTTTTCCTACGGCTAAGAGAAACCCACGTCCTCACCGTAGTCCTCGATACCGAGTACGAAATCCAATACCTCGTCGTTGACAGCACTCACGCCGCATCCATTTCGCACAGCACCCAAATAACCGAAATCGAAAACGCCGGCACTCCACAAGAGCACGCGACCTCACCGAAAGACAACCACGGCTTCCTGTGGCGCTTGAATTCCTACTGGCGCTTTTATCAAGCCGATGGCGGCGTGTACATCCAATGCAACGCCATTTCCTTGACCCGTGACATCCCCACCGGTCTCGGCTGGCTCGTCGCACCATTCATCGAAAATGTCCCCCGCGAATCGCTGGATTTCACACTCACAGCAACACGTGAAGCGTTGCTAAAAAAATTCCCGAACAAGCCGATCAAATAGCCAGCGAAAGGAAAATGTCATGAAGCCATTACAAAGCACTCGCATGTCCCAGACGCAGGAAAGTAATTCCAACCATCCTGCAAAATTACTTCCTCGCCAGCCGAAATTTAAAAACGCCACCCGCCTTCAAAATAGCTTCACCGCCGCATCAGAACGAACAGCATTGCTATGGCTAGCGCAGCGTATGCCATCCTCCATCAATTCCGATCACCTCACCGTTCTGGGATTCGTCGCGATGTTTCTCGCTGGTTGTAGCTACGCCTTGGCCCGCTGGACTCCCTGGGGCCTGCTCCTCGCCACCCTGTTCCTCGCATTAAATTGGTTTGGCGATAGCCTCGACGGCACCCTGGCCCGAGTCAGAAATCGCCAACGCCCACGCTATGGTTTTTACGTCGACCACATGATCGACTCTTTCGGCGCTCTATTCCTCATGGGCGGCCTCGCAGCGTCCGGCTACATCGATTGGCGCATCGCAACGGGCCTGCTCGTCGCATTTTTACTACTCTCCATCGAATCCTATCTCGCCTCCTACACTCTCGGAATCTTCCGTCTGTCTTTTGCAAAATTTGGCCCAACCGAAATTCGCCTTCTCCTCGGAATCGCCAACGCCATTCTATTTTTTCTTCCATCAGCGCGAATTCCCGGATGGTCTCATAGCTTCCTCGATATCGGCGGCGCAATCGCCATCGTGGCCATGACCGCCATGGCCATCTTCGCCGCAGTGACCCACACCATAAGCCTGTATCACCAGGAAACTTTGTAGCTCGTTAAAAGCGCTCCGCTTCGACCAAATATTTCGGCGATGAAGCGGAAAAAAATCAGAAATTAATTACGGACATCGTAGTGAAGGCTGACCACCCCATCTTCAAACTTCGCAGACGAAATCAGTTTTAGCGGGATCGTGCGACGGCCAGGCCCGAGCAATGGAATGCCTTCGCCTATAAATACTGGAATCACGGAAATCACGAACTCGTCGATCTCTCCTTCGTCAAGAAACGAACCAATGATGGCGGCGCCACCCATCATCCAAATGTCTTTCCCTTCGGCCTCCCTCAGGCGTCTTGCAAAAGCTTTAATCGGCTCCTTCACATACTCCACCCCTGCGGGCGCCGCCGATTGCACCGCACCACGCGTGAACACATAATTCTTCACTCTCGAATCAAAGCTCGCCTCCGCCACGCCTTTCTTTTGCAACTCGAGCGCCATATCGCACGTCTTCCTGCCCCACAATATCGTATCGATCGATTTATAAAACTCATCCATCCCGTAATTGCCTTTCGGACTCGGACGGTCCAGCCAGTCAAACGAACCGTCAGTCCGAGCAATAAAACCGTCAGCACTCGTAGCAATGTGGACAATGATTTTTCGTTTGTTCACCATAGCCAGCCAGATCGCAGCCAATCCTAATCCAGACGCCTCACAATTTCCATAGACTGGGCTGATGTAAAGAAGCTCTCGCTGTCACTTTTCTTCGCAAATTCGCACATTCACCAGCAGACACTAGGCCTTTTGCCTAAGCTGCACTATTGTGTCTACCTGGAGGCAGCATGCCATCCGATAAAAATTCGCCCAGCGCGGAAACTCCCCCGGGCCTGAAAATAGAACGCGCCCGCGACGTACTCACGTTCACCCTCAACAATCCCGCTAAAGGAAACAACGTCACCGCCGCAATGCTCGACGCGATGCTCAACGTCCTTCGCTCCCAAGCCACGCACCCTTCAGCTCGCGTCCTCGTAATCCGCGCGACAGGCGATGTCTTTTGCACCGGTCGCGAGCGCGCCGGACGCGACGTGGCCTCCATTCGCCAGGAATCCGCGCGCATCCTCGAATTCAAACGCGTCCTCAGAACCACCAATCTCATCAGCATCGCCGCAGTCCAAGGCGACGCCATGGGCTTCGGATTCGGTATGGCAATAATCTGCGATTTCGTAGTCGTCGCTCAACACGCCTCTCTCGGCTTCCCCGAAATGCGCTCCGGCCTCGCCCCCGCCGCCATCATGTCGTATCTCGGCGACTACACTCTCCCACGTTTCGCTTTCCCCATGATTCTCTTCGGCGATCCCATCGACCCGCAGCGCGCATTGCAAATCGGCTTAATTTCTCAAGTCAGCACAAAAGAACGCCTCACCGAAGACGTAAATTCCCTAGTCCAGCGCATCTTAAAACTGGATCCCACGGCCGCCCGCAAATGCAAAGAATTCTTCAACGTCGCCGCACAAAATTCCTTCGAACAAAATTGCCGCCTGGCCACCGAAGTCCTCACCATAGGCAGCCTCTCCGTCCTCGCCAGGGAGAAATAATCTGCCCGCTACGGTAAACGTAAACGCCGGAGCCCGTCTCGACCGCCTCCCCATCTCTTCTTTTCATCGACGCATCATGGGCCTCATCGGCATCGGCATGTTTTTCGATGGCTTCGATCTCTATCTCATCGCCACCGTCCTCGGCGCCATGCTTCGCAGCGGCTTTTCCACCCTCGGCCAAAACGCCCAATTCATCGCCGCAACATTTCTCGGCATGATGCTCGGCTCCTTTGCCACCGGATTTCTCGGCGACCGTTACGGCCGCCGCTTCACCTATCAAACCAATCTTGCCGTTTTCGGTCTTGCCTCTTTAGCCTCAGCGTTCGCGCCCAACATTCATGTGCTAGTCTTCCTCCGCTTCATCATGGGCCTCGGTCTCGGCGCGGAAAATGTCGTCGGCTATTCCACCATGACCGAATTCATTCCTCCCCAAGCTCGCGGAAAATGGCTCGGCGCCATGTCCTTCATCGTCGTTCTCGGCCTGCCCGCCACCGCGCTCGTCGGCACCATAGTCATCCCCATCTTCGGTTGGCGCGCCATGTTCGTCATCGGCGGACTAGGCGCCTTGGTCGTCTGGTATCTTCGCAAAGCCTTACCCGAATCGCCCCGCTGGCTCGAGTCCGTCGGCCGCTACGACGAAGCCGAAGCCCTCTTGCAATCCATCGAACGCGAAGTCTCACAGCAGCACCCCACGCTTCCGCCGCCATCACCGACGCCATCCATCGCGCCATCACGAAACCTCAATTCCCTTCTCAGCCCGCTCTTATTCCCGCGCATGATCGTCGGCTGCATCACCCTCATCACCGTAAATACTCTGATCTTCGGCTTCGTCACCTGGCTCCCCACATTCTTCGTTCACGGCGGCCGCACCATCGCCCAATCCTTCGGCTATTCCCTGATCATCTCCATCGGCGCGCCCATCGGCTCCGCCATCGCCGCATTGACCTCCGACTCCTGGGGACGCAAACCCACCATTGTCGGCGCATCGCTCCTAACCATCCTGGTCGGTAGTTTTTATCCCTTCATAGAAAACCCGCTGCTACTCTCCCTGATCGGTTTCGTCCTGATGATCCCCATCTACGTCCTCGTCACCGTCTGCTTCGCCGTGTACATCCCCGAATTATTTCCCACCGAAGTACGCTTGCGCGCCTCAGGCATCTGCAACACCTTCGGCCGCGGCGCCACCATCGTCACCCCATTCCTGGTAGTCGCGCTCTTCCGCCATTACGGAGTCGGCGGCGTCATTACTATGCTGATAGCACTACTAATCATCGAAATCATCGTGGTAGTGATCTTCGGCATCGAACCCAAAAATCGCCGCCTCGAAGAAATAAATTTGTAACCAGCCCTACGTCGAGCACTGACATCCGTCCCCGAAACTCACGTGCTAGTCGCCAACCTGTGACAAAAGTACCATCACCAATAGATCGAGTAGGGCTGCTCTCAGATTGAGCAGCGATCCAGGTCCTCTTTAAACCCGCAAAAAATCCAATAGAATCGGCAATCCTGTGGCGTAGTACCAGCACCTTGGTTATCCACCCTAGTGCCACTGGCTATGCCCGCTTTTCAGTGAAACCGCCGCATCCGCTCGACACCTACCGGGACCCCGGTTTTTCTCGCCCGTACACTCTATCTATTTCAGTTTTGCCCGGACCACTACAAAATGCTCCCAGGTTTTACACCAGCTCAGGGAGATACACTCATGGACGAAATCAATAGCATGCTGTACGACATGCACGGAACGGCGCACGTCATTCTAATAGCCGCCCTGTTCCTGATTTTGCTCATAGTCCGCTAATAACCGCTATCCGCTCCCGGACAAAAAAAAACGTAGGTCGCAAAACCTGCGCTTCCATTTGTTCGGCGAGCCTCTCTGAAAAAACAGCTCTACAGTCGTACCAGGTAGCCTGTCAACTGGATGCCGTCAAAGGCGCTTGAGCCTGCTGCGCTCGCGGCTTTTTCCTGAGCACCGCCGCCGATCCGTTAGTACAGTTCCATTCCCTGTCCCTTTTATTATTAGTATTTACTATATCTAAGCAGTAAAATAAGCCATGATCGCCGCAGCCAACCATCAACAGTCATTCCGAGCACAGCAGACCGGCCTTTTCTTCCTACTTCGCTCCTGCGAAGTAGCCGGTCTGCGCCGTCGAGGAATCTCTCTTCGATCTATCCGTCCTAGCCCCGCCGCCCCGCTACTCCATTCGTTACCGCTGCTGCAGCCGCCGCGTCCTTCGCAACAAGCGAGCCCCCAAACTCGAACTTCCGGCACTCAACCCTTCCAACCCACGTATTTTCAATATCTTCCGGGGTGGGGTACCCCCTCCTCAACCTAAGGACAAAAAATGAAGCCCGCATCCGCAAAACCAGCTCCCGGCCACCATCGTTGCCTCTACCTCTCCGCCACCGGTCGAAAATGCCGCTCCTGGGTTCTTGATCCTCGAGCCATGTTCTGTCCTCGCCATATGCAAGCCCAGCCTAACGGGCCCGGTGACTTCTCCTTGCACCTCCTCCATCGCGCTTGCAACTTCCAGAACGCTGAAGGAATCCACGATTCCCTGAGGCACCTCTACATTCTATTGGCTTCCGACGCCATCTCACCCGGCCGAGCTGCCGTCCTCGGCTACCTCACCAGCCTCCTTCTCCGCACTCTCCTCGCCGTCCACAACGACCCCGTTCCCCTAGCAGGCACTCCCATGTCCGCCGCCCAGTTGGCCGAACGCGATAAAGCCAAATCCCTATCCACTCGCGCGTCCCAACCCGCCCGCACCCGACCTTCATAAATCACGCAGAATCGGTACAGCACGAGGGACGACACAGGACGTCCGGCCTTCCGCTGCCTCTCCACCCCCGTACTTGCGCGACCTCATGTACCGTTTTGACGTTTATTAAATCAGCTTCTGAAGGCTGGTCTGCGGAAAAAAGTGAGTCTCAAGCAGCGTTTTTCATAGTCCATTTGACCTTCTTGGTTTACTTCTCAGTACGAGCGGGAGTAACATCAGTCACAATTCCGGTCTGGCAAGTGCATCCCTAGTACCAAGCAGGAGCCCGCCGATTTCCCAGTGCAACTGGGAAGGGGTCCATTGGCGCTAGGTGCTTCTATTCCAATGGCCGAGTCCCGCACGCAATCCGACGCCGCCGTAACTTCCGCTCGCGATTTGAGCGGAACAACTATCGGCAGATTTGCGATCCAGGAACTGCTTGGCAAAGGCGGTATGGGCGAAGTCTACCGTGCAAGTGATCTTCGTTTGAAGCGTCAAGTGGCTCTCAAGCGTATCGCGCCGCACCTCCGTGGTGACAAGCGTTCCCGCGAGCGGCTTTGGAAAGAAGCGGAATGGGCCTCTCGCCTCACCGATTCTCACATCGCTCCAGTTCACGACGTAATCGAGGAAGAGAACGAACTTTTCATCGTCATGGAGTACGTTGAAGGGGAAACACTGCGTCGACGCTTTGCCGAGCCGATCTCAGTCATCGAATTCCTGCCCATCGCTACAGAGTGCGCCCTGGCCTTGGCGGCGGCACACAATGCGGGTGTCGTTCATCACGACATCAAGCCGGAAAACATCATGTTGACTACAGCGGGCCAAGTGAAGGTATTGGACTTCGGTGTGGCAAAAAACCTTCCCCGCCCCGAAACTTCGACTTCGAGTACTCAAACCGCAACGGAGTTCGCGGGAACATTGAATTACATGGCGCCCGAAGTGGTTCTCGAGAAGGATTCCGATTCTCGCGCCGACATTTTTTCTCTTGGAATAGTGTTTTACGAGGCAATTGCAGGAAGTAATCCCTTCCGCGCCAAGAGCCTTCTCGAGACCAGCGATCGCATCCTGCACCATGACCAGCGTCCCCTGCGCGAATTGAATCCGAAGTCGCCTGTGGAGTTCGACCGCATCGTTGGCAAAATGTTAGCTAAGGACCCCGCACAGAGGTACTCAACGGCAGCCAATCTGGCGGTTGATCTGCACGCTTTGGAACTCACACTCAAGGAGTCCGGTGCGCAAGTCTTCAGGCATCCGCCAGCAGCAAGACGTCGACTGGCCATGCCCTGGACCGTCCCCTGGACCCGGCTCCTTGTGGCGGCGTTCTTAGTTGGACTGGTGGTTGTTTATGTCCCCGCTCGAAAGCAGATCAAGAGTTGGCTGGGTATCAGTCCAATTCCTCATGCGAAACAGGTCGCCATATTGCCGTTTAGCATTGTAGATGGTGATGCACAAACCGCGGCGTTCGGGGCCGGACTTACCGAGACGCTTACCGCCAAGCTCACCCAACTCACCGCCGATCCCACATTGCAAGTTGTCCCCGCCATTGAGATACGCGGTACGCACGTCAACACCGTGGACGATGCACGCAAAGAGTTCGGCGCAAATCTGGTCCTCGAGGGCAGCCTGCATAAATCCGGCCAACAAATACGCGTCAATTACATCTTGGTGGATGCTCGAACGCGCCGCCAGTTGCGCGCTGAGAGTTTGACTTTGGCGGCGATGGATTCTTTTGCTGCCGAAGACGCAGTTGTGAATGGGGCCATACAGATGCTCGATCTCGAGATCCAGCGTCCCCAACGAAAAGCTCTCGAGAGTCATGGGACCCAGGTAGCCGGAGCTTATGACTATTACCTGCAAGGCAGAGGGTATCTTCAAAACTACGACCGGGTGGAGAATGTCGACAGCGCTGTCCAAGTCTTCGAGCGTGCCCTGTCTCTCGATCCCGGCTATACCTTGGCATACGCGGGCCTCGGAGACGCGTATTGGAAAAAATACGAGGTCAACAAACAACCCTTTTGGATTGAAAAAAGCCGCGAGGCCTGCCAACACGCCCTCCGCTTGGACGGCAGTCTGTCTTCCGCCCATGCCTGTTTAGGAACGCTCTCCGCGGGAACGGGAAACTATCAAGACGCGGTGCGGGACTTCGAACGCGCCGCTGAGACTGAACCGACTAATGATGTTGCCGTTCGTGGTCTGGCGGACGCCTACGGACATTTGGGCAAATCAGCGGAAGCAGAAAAAACATATCTCCGGGCCATCGAACTGCGGCCTCATTACTGGGCTGGCTATAGTTGGCTGGGGGTGTTTTATTATCACCAGGCACGGTTCCGCGAAGCTGCCGACATGTTCAGCCAAGTGGTGGCGCTCGCTCCTGATAGCTTCCGTGGTTATTCCAACCTGGGTGCCACATACGTTGAACAGGCCCGCTACGCAGAGGCCATCAAGGTCCTTGAGCAATCTATCGCGATACGCCCGTCTGACTACGGCTATACCAATCTCGGGAATGCTTACTTCTTTCTTCGGCGCTATGAAGAAGCGGATCGCGCCTACGAACAGGCGATAACGCTTACGGCAAATGACTCCCTCCTGTGGTGGAATCTGGGAGATGGATACTATTGGACGCCGGGAAAACGTGCCCAATCGGCTGCCGCATATCGACAAGGTATCGCGATTGCCGAGGAAGAACTTCGTGTCAATCCGAATAATTCAGATTCGTATGGCGTTCTCGCCGTTTGCCACGCAATGCTCGGAGAGAGAAAACCCGCGTTAGATGCCCTGCGGCGCGGCCTTCAGCTCTCGCCGAACGATCAGTTCTTGCTATATCAAGCGGCTCTGGTATACAACCAATTCGGTCAGTCGGATGAGGCCATCAATTGGTTGCACAAATCAGTCAATGCAGGTCGGCCCCGCTCTCGCCTTCGAGACTACCCGAACTTTGACCCGTTGTGGGCCAATCCACGAGCTCAGGAATTTCTCCGGGAGAAATAACAT
>JAUTXJ010000355.1 GCA_030838075.1 Acidobacteriaceae bacterium | reverse complement strand
GCAGCTCTCCCGCGGAGACATCACAATTGGCATGCGCTGGGTCGATCAATTTCGCTCGCCGCTCAGCCCATTCCTTTGAAAGTAATGTAGACACCGGCAATTTTTGTTGCCGCGGATCGCCTATGTATTTCGTTAAATCCGCATACGCCAACTTCTTAGCCTCTATCATGGTGTGAAGTGCGTTCGCGGAACCGAACTCCCAATTTTTCTGGCCCAACGGAAATTTCTCCATGATGTTCAACATTTCAAGGGCGGCCAGTCCTTGGCCGTTAGGCGGCAATTCGAACACCGTCCAGTCGCGATAGGTAGTTGAAATCGGTTCCACCCATTCGCTTGAATATTCCGCAAGATCTTGCGCGGTCATCACTCCGCCATGATGTTTCATGCCTTCAAGAATTTTTTTGGCGATCTCGCCTTTATAGAATGCGTCTCTTCCATGAGCGGCGATCTGCTGCAATGACCAAGCCAGATCGGGGTTGCGAAAGACTTCTCCCACTCGCGGCGCGTGATCCTGTATCAAATATGTTTGGGAAGCCGAACTATCTCCACGCAGGAGATCCGTTTCTGCGGCCCAAACGGCGGCGGTCAATTCGGGCACGGGGAAACCATCCTGAGCAATCTTTATTGCCGCTGCCAGATCTTCACCTAATTTCTTGCGACCAAATCTGTCTGCCAGCTTTTGCCATCCATCGACGGCGCCTGGAACCGTCACTGGGTAAATGCCGTGCTGCGGCATGTCTCGCAATCCATGGTTATGCAGAAACTCGATGGTCAGATCTTTAGGCGCCCAGCCGCTGGCATTCAGGCCATACAGTTTGTTTGCTTTCACGTCGTAGACGATCACAAAAAGATCGCCGCCAACGCCGTTCATCATCGGCGCTACGACGCCCATGACGGCGTTCGCCGCAATCGCAGCGTCCACCGCGTTGCCGCCGTGTTCGAGGATTCGCACGCCTGCTTGCGCCGCCAAAGGCGATTCCGCGGCCACAATGCCATCCCGCGAAATCACCATCGAACGCGCCTGAGAACGATCCTGAGCCTGCAAAGTGAAAAGTGGCATCAGGCAGAAAATATAAACCCAAACCCTGAATAATTGAGAAACCTTCATCTTGCTCCCATGGTCTTGCCACCGGTTCTTCGCCAGGATTTTGCTCAGTTCACAAAATTGTCCGTGGACTATACACCTTCGACCGACCTTTTTGTAGTTAGCGGGTCTTGAAATTAATCGAAGCCTACTTGCTCACGCGTCGCTGTCTACCATCTTCAAACGATTGGCATTTGGCTCCAGACCCTCTAGAATCCAAGGGCGCGGGTTGTGTTCCAAAAGCTTTGCCTGTGAGTAAACGCCTTTTGCACCGCGCGGGAGAATCTTCTTTGCCGCAACAGCCTCGAGAACCGCAGAAACCGCAACAACAAAACAGCGCAGCCGCGCAGACGGTTTCCGTATCAGACGTCAATAACGCCGAAATCGACGCTCTCTTAAACGGCCGCCACACCGATCCCTTCGCACTTCTCGGCCCGCATCCAGTGCCGGGCGGCTGGGTCATTCGATTTTTTATTCCCTGGGCGGCGGAAGCCAGCATCGACATAGCTCCGGGCCAGCCCGTACTCAACAGCATGAAAGTTACCGACGCGGTTAAAGTTCGTCCGGAGGGGTTTTTCGAAGCCCTGTGGCCTTCAAATCAGTCCGCGCCTCCCGCACCCGGCAGTTACAAGATTCGCGGGAGAACACAACACGGTGAAGCCTTTGAAATGTATGACGCGTATTCCTTCCCCTATCTTCTTAGCGAATTCGATTTATACCTCATGGGTGAGGGCCGTCATTACGACACCTACGAGAAACTTGGCGCGCACATAAAGACGGTTCAGGAAGTTCGCGGCGTAAATTTTGCAGTCTGGGCTCCCAGCGCCCGACGCCTCAGCGTGGTCGGCGATTTCAATCGCTGGGATGGCCGTGTGAACGTAATGCGTGCGCGCGGCTCTTCGGGTATTTGGGAGCTTTTCGTCCCCGAGTTAGACGAAGGCTCCATCTACAAGTACGAAATCATCGGCCCGAACGGCGATATGCTTCCGCTGAAAGCCGATCCCTACGCGTTTCGCGCGGAGTTGCGGCCAAACACCGGTTCCATCGTCGCCGACCTGGATAAATACAAATGGAATGACACCAAATGGATCAAGGAACGGCCTCAGAAAAATTGGTTCGAATCGCCGGTTTCCATCTACGAAGTGCATCTGGGCGCCTGGCGCCGCGTCCCCGAAGAAAACAATCGCTGGCTGACCTACAAAGAACTCAGCGACCAGCTTATCCCTTACGTAAAAGAACTCGGATACTCCCACATCGAGCTGCTCCCAATCATGGAGCATCCCTTCGACGGCTCCTGGGGCTACCAGACCCTCGGCTATTACGCCGCCACCAGCCGCTATGGCGCGCCCACAGACTTCATGGATTTCGTCGATCGTTGTCACAACGCCGGAATAGGAGTCATTCTCGACTGGACCCCCGCCCATTTCCCTCGGGACTCCTACGGTCTCGCGCAGTTTGATGGAACGCACCTCTACGAGCACTCTGACCCGCGGCAAGGCACACAACTGGACTGGGGCACTCTGGTCTATAACTACGGCCGCAACGAAGTCCGCAATTATTTGATCTCCAACGCCCTGTTTTGGCTCGATAAATATCATATCGACGGACTGCGCGTGGACGCCGTCGCCTCCATGATTTACCTCGATTATTCCCGAAAGCCCGGCGAGTGGATTCCCAATAAATTCGGCGGCCGCGAAAATTTGGAAGCCGTAGATTTCCTCAAGCGGCTGAATGAGATCACCTTCGAACGCTACCCCGGTATTCTCACTATCGCCGAGGAGTCCACCGCGTGGCCGAGCGTGTCGCGCCCCACCTATCTGGGCGGCCTGGGCTTCAGCATGAAGTGGAACATGGGCTGGATGAACGACACCTTGAGGTACTTCTCCGCCGACCCCGTTCATCGCAAATACGAACACAACAAGCTGACTTTCTCCTTGATTTACGCCTTCACCGAAAACTTCGTGCTGCCCTTCTCCCACGATGAGGTCGTTCACGGCAAAAATTCCCTGCTCCACAAAATGCCCGGCGACATGTGGCAGCAGTTCGCTAACCTCCGCCTTCTCTACGCCTATCAGTACGCTCATCCGGGCAAGAAGCTACTCTTCATGGGCGAGGAATTCGGCCAGCGTCAGGAGTTCAGCGAAGCGCGCAGCCTGGACTGGCATCTGCTTCAGTGGGAATCCCATCGCGGACTTCAGCGTCTGGTCGGTGACCTGAATAAGCTGTACGCGCAAGAACCCGCCCTCCACGAAGTGGACTTCGATTGGCCTGGGTTCGAATGGATCGACGCCAACGATGCCGATAACAGCATCTTTTCCTTCGCGCGTCACGGCAAAGCCCCCGGGGACCTTATGGTCGTGATCCTGAACGCCACCCCGGTCTTGAGGGGCAATTACCGCATCGGAGTACCTCAACCCGGATTTTACGTAGAATCGTTGAACACCGACTCGGCTATATACGGCGGTTCTAACGCCGGTAACTTGGGTGGCGTGCAGGCCGAGGCTGTACCTCACATGGGTCGCCCATATTCCCTCACGCTTACCGTGCCGCCCTTGGGCGGACTGTTCCTAAAATGGACGCCTGAAGTCACCCCGAAAGCCTAACCGACCGGCTTGGTCAGGATTATGTCCCGCCAGTCCGGGTCCTCCGCGTAAATAAGGCAGCCTCCGGAAACATTTCCACGGCATGCCTCGTATGTATAGGCAGTGCCGGGGAGGCATCTACTCTATGTTCAATCGCACAAAACTTTTTGTAGGCGTCAGCCTGTTATCCTCCATGGTCGTGCTCGCGAGTGCCTCAGCGGCATTTGCGCAATCAGGTTCTTCTAAAGATCGCTGGTTGCATGTCCGGGTCATCAACTCGGACCATAAAGGCGAAATCGTTCGCGTAAACATTCCGCTCGAATTGGCGGAAAACGTTTTGCCCACCATCAGTAAAGAGCGGCTTCACAACGGGAAAGTTAACATCGATCAGGCGCACATGAATGACGTCGACCTGCATGCCCTACTGAACGCAATTCGCACCGCAAAAGACGGAGAATATGTCACCGTTCAGAGCTCTGATCAGGATGTTCGGGTGGCCAAAGAGGGCGGGCGACTACTGGTTCACGTGAAAGACAATAAATCTTCCAAGTCAAATAAATCGGACGTCGATATCAAAATTCCCATGCACGTCATCGACGCGCTCTTCAGCGCAGGCAAAGATGAACTTGACCTTGTCGCCGGATTGCACGCGCTCGCCTTGCAAGGCGACACCGAGCTGGTCTCCGTGAAAAGCGAGGACAGCACCGTTCGCGTGTGGATGGATTCAAAGAATTCCAGCGATAATTAATCTGGCGGCCCTGCAACGTTAATGTCTGCGGAAAAGGAGATTCGAGAATATGCTGCTCGCGAAAATCGCTCTTGGCTTAGCTAGCACAGTAGCCTTCGCTGCCGTCTATACCTTTCGCGAAGGCGTCATTCGCGTGGATGTCGACGAGTTCCGCGCTGGCGGCTCTCACGTCCACCTCTGGGTGCCAGCTGCGGCAGTGCCAATAGCACTTCACTGCACTCCCAGAAACCATCTGGAAAATGCAGCTGTAAAAATCCAACCCTGGATACCCACGATCCGGCAGCTAGCCAAGGAACTGGAGAAATACCCGGAGGCAAATCTGGTTGAGGTCGTGGACGGCACCGATCACGTCCAAATTCGCACTCACGCCGGCAAGCTGCAAATCGACGTTCATGAACCTGGTGAGTCCGTTCACGTTGCGGTTCCGATAGCCACTCTGGAAGATATCTCCAGCCAACTCACCGAAAATATCCCAGGCGCATAGGCCGCACGCGGGTCTGCAAATGCGTCGCTTTCAGGACGAGCCGCCACCGCCAAGATGGCGCTGAGCAGATCTATTCCGCGTGTTCCTCTTTGACATCGCTCGGAATGAAATATATTTCTTCGAACATCGCGTTCTTTTGCCAACCAGCTCGCTGCAAAATGCCCCTGCCGTTTTCTACCATGTTCGGATGGCCGCAGAGATACGCCGTAGTTTCCGCCGGTTTCAAGCCCCACAGGTCCGTATACTTGCGAACCAAGTCATCTACACGCCCGGTCTCTCCAGTCCACCCCGTATCTTCCCAAGGCCGGCTCACGGTAGTTACAAATTTAAGCCACGGAGCCTCGGCAGCCACTTTGTCCATTTCATCACGGTACCCAAACTCCCACGAGCGACTGCCACCCTGCACGCAATAAAGTTTGTGATCGCCCGGCATTGGAGTGTCGCCGCTCTTCCAATCGCGAAAAAGCGTTCGCACGTAACTCACGAAGGGAGCAATTCCGGTAACTGTGGAAAGCAACAGGTGATGTTTTCTGCCGCTGCGTAAATCCAAAGTGAAGCGCCCCTTGGCAATCTTGCGGCAAAATAACTTGTCGCCCTCATTCAATTTGAAAAGATGGGGAGTCAATGCTCCGTGAGGGACCAATTCCAGAAAAAACTCCAGCGTCTGTTCGTACGGAGAGGAAACTAACGAATAGGCCCGCTCGATGCGCTGCCCCTCGAATTCCACTCCGAGCGTCGCATACTGTCCGGCTAAAAACTTAAATGGTCCCCCGGGATCGACCCGGATAAGCCATAAATCAGGAGAGATGTCTCGGCGCTCGACGATTGTCGCCTCATAATGTTTATCCCCAGGCAGCATTCACAACTCCCGATTCAAAATTGACAAGTCATGCGAATACATCATTCGTACGCAAGCGCCACCACCGGATCATAGCTCGCCGCGCGCAGCGCCGGATATGTCGCTCCGGTGGTCGCCCCGACAAAAGCCAACACCACTGCCGAAAAAATCCAGGACGGCGATATCAAAATTGTCAGCCCAGGATTTATCTGTCTCAAAATGGCTTGGACCAGAAAGGTGATGGCGATCCCGAAACCCGTTCCCATCAACGTCAAGATAAAAGTTTCCCCCAGCAACATACGCACGACATCGAATCTAGAGAAGCCCAGCGCCTTCAGAATACCGATTTCGCGTGTTCGCTCCATCACCAGCGTGTGCATGTTCAGCAACACCACCAGAAAACTAATCACAATTCCCAGTGCCACCATCGTCCTCGTAAACGGCCGTAGTTGCGGAAGATTGGAGGTGGTCATCAATGTTACGTACTCGGATAACGATCGCACGCTATTTTGCGGATCCAACTTTAAAATTTCCGCTCGCGCGATCTCCGTATCGCCTTTGCTTCGAACGTAAAACATCGATACCCGTTTATCCGCACCGGCAAGATCCTGCGCCGTCTGCAGCGGGATAAAATATCTCGCGCCTTTCCCGTGCGCCACGATCCCGCTGACGGTAAAAACGTGATTCAGCAATGTAATCTGACTGCCCACCTTCAGGTGTTTCGACTGCGCAATGATATCGTCGGCAATCACCTCGTCCGGTCCTGAGAATGCTCGGCCATCGCGAAACAAAAACCCGCGACTGAGCGCGTTGAATCGCTTGAAGTCGATGCCATAGACCATCACTAAGTTCTTTGGTTCCGTCAAAATCACCGTGGGAGCAACTTCATCTATATCCGGCAGGGCCGCTATTTTTCCCCCCAACGATTCCTGCATCACCGCGCTTGAGAACGCAAAAAATATCGACGAATTCGGCGGCTGCACAATAATATCGGCGCCCACTCCTTCAACGCGTTTCCCCCACTCGGAAATCACACCTGAAGTGAGCCCCGCGATCATCAGCACCAGAACCACCTGGATCGCGATGGCAATCACACTCAGTGAACTTCGCAGCGGCCGGGTGGAAATGCTGCCCCAGAACATCTGCAATAAAGAAAATCGTCCTTCAAAGGTTTCATTCATGCTTGGAAGCCGCGAGTGAACTACATCACCCATTCAAGAAGCGTCAAAAAAGTCCGCACCCTTATTGCACGATGCCTTCCGAAAGTCGCTACAAATATTTCGCTGTCATTAAGTTTTGCACACATGTGTTGATAAGTATGTGGAAAAGCCAACGCGCTGCCCGCTTAACTGCACGCTCATCAATCATCTTCGCCGCTTTGCACAATTTTCGTGCAAGCAGCAAAAACTTTTCGTCTGGACCGTGACCTGCGAAAAAAATACTTCCTCGTAGGCCAAATTGATTGGGGAGTCCATCCGCAATGAAACATCACTTGGATTAATACCACTTGGGCGGGCGGTCTAGGTGAATCTTGATGGGCTCCTTGCTGCCCGTGATGTCGTACCACCGTCCGTAGGTTTTCCATCCCTCCGCCACAATTTGTATCAGTACTCTACCCAGCGGCGCATCCGGTATGTGCGCGATTCCCTCGCGGTTGGTCTTCACGTTCAGCTCGAACTGCTTATTCTTCGCAATTTTGTGTTCTTCAACGTATTTCAAATAAACGCTGGCATTTTCGATGGGACTCTCTTTGTCGCCGCCGGTGACTTCAATGGTCACGCGGGTACTCGGCAAAGACCGTTGGGTCTGGCCCTTGGGGACTTCCTGCGGCCTGCTGACACCAGCAGTCATCAGCAGCATTCCGAGCATTCCCGCAAGGCAGCCATCACGCATTACGCGCAGTCTCTTCATACCGATACAAATTATCCTCTACGTATCCCCGCTGCGGTCAAGTTTTCTGAATCTTATCAACCCGCGAAACCTCAGCACCACCTTCAATTGACTCCCTGTTATAGCTCCTGTAATTTTGATGAATCAGGTTATTTTTGGAGTCCACGCGTCACGGTGATCGCAGCCAGTCCGGCTTGTGATTAAGCCTGCAGATTTTCGATTCGAGCCAAGAGGAGTACAAATGGGTTTTGCCACTAACGCCATTCACGTCGGCCAGGAAGCGGACAAGGCCACCGGCGCCATCGTCGCCCCGATCTATCAAACATCCACTTATATAAACGAAGAGTT
>JAUTXJ010000331.1 GCA_030838075.1 Acidobacteriaceae bacterium | reverse complement strand
TTTTGAATCGGGATAACCTGGGCGGCAATACCAGCAATGATTCAGGCGCCGTGCAGATATTCTCGGTTGGGAACGGAATCTTCTGCACCGCGGCATTTTGGCAGAACACACTCTACATTGGCCCTATCGGCGACCACGTAAAGAGCTACACGCTCAACACCGGCGCGGGACAATTCAATACTTCCCCGGCGTCACAATCGCCCGGCACGTTTGGATTCCCGGGCGCCACGCCATCGATTTCGGCGCAAGGGTCATCCAACGGGATCGTTTGGGCCATTGAAAGAGCTGGCTCGGCAGTGCTGCACGCCTATGACGCAACCAATCTTGGTTCAGAGCTATGGAATAGCGCGGGCAATGGAGCTGATCAAGCGGGGCCAGCGGTAAAGTTCACCGTCCCCACCGTTGCGAACGGCAAGGTATACGTGGGCACTGCTTCAGAGATCAGCGTGTACGGCTTGTCGCCAAACTGATCCATTTCTCGCTGGCGGCGTTTTTCTTTTTTTAGCGCGAAGGTGAACCTGCAGAATCCTTCCGATGAGGAAACCGGAGAGGACCAAAAAAAGGTCGACGCCGGTCCAGTCCAGGCGTAGCGGAACGAGCGAACAGGCCAGGGCAAATTCAGGGGGCTCACGATCATGAACTGATGAGCCATCAAGGCCATCCCAATAGCAGGGCCGCGTAACCCGTCGAGCTCCGGGATGCGGCCCGAGAGGTTGAGTGGGAGAGACTATTTCGTGTGGATGATGGTATTCATGGATCGATGTTAACTCTTTTGCTCTTCTCGATAAAATGCGCGTCGAGTTTGGCGGCGTGCTGGCGCTGCCCACATCTTTTTTTATTGATGCGCAGAGCCGCGTGGTTCAAAGCATATCGGGATGCGCGACCCGGAGCTCTCTTGCAGAAGATGTACGACTGCTAATATCCTCTGCACTGCTTTAGTTACAGCGGTAAAATCTCCCAAATCTAAAGTCATTGCACTTAATAGCTCTTCTCTGCCGAACGATCTTGGGCGAATGATTGTCGACGCGTCGGTCCCGTCGCCGTGGTACAAGCTCGGATATCATGGATCAATGCCCTAACTTGAAGGTCATATAAAAAACCCAGGGGATAGACAATCATATGTCTTTCGATCGACTTGGCATTCAATATTCTCTTCATCACCAAGAAGAAAACGCTGCGCTGCTTGAACAATTTCTAGAAAATTTAGAAGCTGCGAATCGCTCCCCGCACACTATAGCGGCGTATCGATTTGGAATCGCGGATTTTCTTAACTTTACACTTGGACTCCATGTCGCTAACGTAACCTATCGGCAGGTTAGCGAATGGTTGCATTTCTTGAGTTGTCAGGGCCTGACGCCCCAGACGATCTCACAAAGGCTCTCGGGACTTCGGTCTTTCTTCCACTTTGCAAAATTGATTGGGGTGATGAACACTTCGCCAGCCGCACTCATTCAACATCGACGAATTCCTCAAGCAATTCATCGATGGCTAAATGCTAAACAAGTTGGCCAACTTATGGCCGCTGCGGACAAACAGCGCGACTATGCATTGGTAGATTTTATGTGGTCGAGCGGATGCCGAATTAGCGAGGTCGTTGGTGCTAGAGTTGATTACGTGCAATGGAAGGAGCGGGTAGTCAAGGTGTTCGGCAAGGGACAAAAGGAACGTCTCGTGCCAATGGGTCGAACCACTGTAAATAACCTGCGCGCCTATCTTCAGGGTCGTAAGACAGGCCCCTTATTTCTCAGTGAGGATCATCGGCGGCTACAATCGGGTCAGGAGAATCCGATGTCCGCCAGGTCAATCGCTCCAATTTTATCGCGCCTAGGGTTGAGGGCTGGGATTGGGCACGTTCATCCCCACATGTTGCGCCATAGCTTCGCTACTACCTTGCTTGAAGGCGGAGCGGATTTACGAGCCATTCAGGAACTCCTCGGGCATAGCAGCATAGTCACAACTCAAATTTACACACACTGTACGCCTACTTATTTGCGAGCAGCACTTCAAAAGGCCCATCCGCATTGGCAGGAGAGCTGATGAACGACACTAAACAACCCAAGATAGAACTCTTGCCATCAAGAGACAGCGTTTTGCGTGCTGGTGTTGATGACAAAACATTGACTTTGTTGGTCAAAGAAAAAGTGGCCGAGATTATGGCGGATAGAGATGCAATGGTTTTTGAACCTTTTTTTCGCAGCCGCCAAGTTGCCTATGAGTTGAAGCGCTTACAGTCTGTGCCGGAACAACAGAAATGGAGTGTTCATTTCGGACGCTTTGGCTGTCTGATTTGTCAGACGAGGAAACGCATTCATGTTGGAGTGGACTCGCCACGTATCGAGAGATAGCAACGCTGCATGCGAACCCGTTTCCTCGATGAAATACAGATCATTTTTCTTAACACACCACTGCCAATCAGGCCCGCTTTCAATTAATACTTGTTCGCGCTTCGACAGTCGCTGTCTGCGTTTCACTACTATCAAAGTTAGTTGCAAAAGGTGCTCTTGGACACGGTCAAAGTTAACCGTCAGAGATACCTTGGCGATATCGCAAAATCGAGGCCGGCGGGTAGTAGGATATTCTTAACGCGTATGAAACTGGCGATTTACAGAGTTGGGGGGGTAGTCCTTTTCATTGCTGTTTTGTTTCCGCGTGCGGTGCCGGCCGGACAAGACGAGATGAAGAGAGCGGGACTGAGTACCGATTCGCCTCTGCAAACCAAAACCCAGAAACAAAACCAGACGCAGGCGCCAGAGCAGCGTCAGGAACAAGACGGTCAGATGGTAATTCGATTCATTCGCGACCCAGACCTGGCGCCGGAGTTCGCGGTCAAGGGCATCGACGGGGGCACCGTGAATTTAGCAGCGGCTCGTGGGAAAGTAGTGCTGCTGAATTTCTGGGCGACATGGTGCGGGCCGTGCCGCATGGAGGTTCCGGATCTGGTTGAGCTGCAGAAGAAATATCAGGACCGGCTGCAGGTGATCGGCTTGGTGATTGACGATGCGGATGAGGATGCCGTCCGTAAATTCGCGAAGCGCTACTCTATAAATTACCCCGTGGCTATGGCCACTGATGAAATGCGGTTTCAGTTTGGCGGTGTGCCGGCGCTCCCAACGTCTTTTATTATTGATGCGCAGGGCCGCGTGGTTCAAAAGCATATCGGGCTGCGCGATCCGGAGCTCTATGAAATGGAAGTGCGCGCGCTCCTGGGGCTGCCCATCAGTGCAAGGGTGGAGACGTTTGAAGATACTGGCGAAATATTTCTAAAGCACGCGAACCGCGCCAGCGAGCTTCCAGGTGTGGATATGACCCGGCTTACACCCGCGCAAAAGACGGTAGCTTTACATCGCATGAATGAAGATACCTGCACATGCGGGTGCCAATATACTTTGGCGCAATGCCGGATATACGATTCGGCCTGTCGTGTCAGCAGAGAGCGCACCGCTAAAATCGTGGCGGAGTGCGCCAATGGCGCGTCTAAGCCTAACCAAAAGCCGCCTAACCAAAACGCCGTACCGGCACAAGCTGCTCCACCTGCTGCCCATCCCTAATCGATGGCCTTCGCCGCGAAAATTGTTTTCCTACTGGCGATGATTTTATGTTTGAGCGGCTGGATCTCTCCGCCCGTAGCGTTGAGTTTGGGAATTATTTTCGGGCTCAGCATTCGGCATCCTTATCCACATTTCAGCAGAAGCGCGGCAAGGATCTTGCTCCAAGTGTCCGTGGTGGCACTGGGGTTAGGAATGAACCTGCACGAGATTGTCAAAGCTGGGCGCAGCGGATTTATTTACACTGCGCTGGGAATTTCTTTTTCGCTGATAGTTGGACTGGCGCTCGGCAAGTTTCTGCAGATCGGTGGCAATGCTTCTTATCTGATCACCGCGGGCACAGCGATTTGCGGAGGCAGCGCCATTGCCGCGATCGGCCCGATATTGCACGCGGACGATGAAGAAATGGCGGTATCGCTAGGAACAGTTTTCATTCTCAACTCCATTGCTCTTTTGGCATTTCCGCCAATTGGAAATGCCTTGCACCTGACACAATCTCAGTTCGGATTGTGGGCGGCGTTGGCAATTCACGACACCAGTTCCGTGGTAGGCGCCGCGGCCAAATACGGCGCGCAAGCGCTAGTGGTGGGCACGACGGTTAAACTAGCGCGGGCCTTGTGGATTGTGCCGCTGGCACTGGCAACCGCCGCAGTGAAGCGCAGCAAGACTCGTGTGCCGCTGCCATGGTTCATATTGTTTTTCTGCTTGGCGGCCGTGATCAACACCTACCTTCCGGTGTTTGGAAATTTCGACAGGTGGGCCTTCAGTGCGGGGCGCCTGGGGCTGACTGCAACGCTGTTTTTGATTGGTACGGGGATTTCCCTCGCCACACTAAAGAGCGTTGGATGGCGGCCACTTCTCCAAGGAGTGCTCTTGTGGGTTATGGTCGCAGTGGTGACCCTTTACCTAATCCGCATGCAGATTATTTCCTTCTAACGACGTAGTAGATCGTTGCAAGCGCTTCGTAATTTTATTTGGGAGCTTGCGAAGAGATATAGCTAAGCCTACACTCTCGTGCACAAAGCTTGTGTTCGATTCGATCATTCTTATCAGGAGGATTTTATGAATGGACGTGTGCTGTCATTCGTTGCGGTGCTTGCGGCGGGAGGTTTTTTTGTGGCGCGTGGTGCGTTTTCGCAATCTACCGTATCGGCCACGCGGCGTGTTATCAGCCTGCCGGACGATAACGCGCAATTGCCCTTCAGCGGAGGAATTTTGGCGGGGAACACGCTGTACCTTTCCGGACGCATCGGAATCGACTCCAAGACTGGAAAAGCACCCGCGGAAATCGACGACGAAATCAAGTTATTACTGGACCACGTGAAGGCTACATTGACCGCAGCGGGCATGACGATGGATGACCTGGTCTACGTGCAGGTGGCGTGCACAGATTTGACGTTATACGACAAATTCAATGCCGCTTACCGAAGTTACTTCACAACTAAAGAATTCCCGGCAAGGGAGTTTATCGGCGTGGCATCATTGCTGAGGGGCGGGCATTTCGAAGTGCAGTCGATAGCAGTCAAACGGTAGGCCATGACAGCCAATATATGGGCAATCTGCTATGTGCCCAAAAAGTGGCAAATGCCCAAATAACGCCTAATACAATAACACGTATTGTCTGCTGAAACGACTTAAACCTTGTAATTAGTTACAGATGTGTATTTACAGACTTTAATCTCTAATGGTGTGCGCCATGCAATCGGTTAGTGGGCAAACACACCATGCTACGTATCACGATTGAAAAGAAACCCGGTAGGACCAGCTTAACTGTTGAGGGCAAACTCGCGGGCCCCTGGGTGTCGGCCCTGGAGCAGAGCTGGAAAGACTTGCGGGACAGCTCATCCGGCGAAATTCTCAGTATCAACCTTTGCGGCGTCAGCTTCATCGATGCAACTGGCAGAGCGTTACTGGCGGAGATCCACCAGCAAGGCGGCAAGTTGATTGCGGAGGGCTGCTTAAACCAAGCCATAGTCCGAGAAATCGCCGCCAAGCAGCAGAATGAAGAGAAAGATGAAAAGGCGGCCAAAGGCCCCAAGCGCACACCCATTATTTTCTATGTTTTGTTCCTGGGCCTGTCCCTAGCGAGCGCGAATTCCGCCAAGGCGCAAACGAGCGCCGTTCGCAATCGACTTCCTCCCAACGCGCCGACAGAGGTTTTGCGGCTGACTCTGGATCAGGCTGTGGCGCTGGCTTTAAAGCAAAATACCACCGCACAGATTGCTGTCATTCAAGCGGCTGAGGCCGTCCAAGACAAGAACGTGGCGCGCGCCGCCTTATTGCCGCAGGCGCAGTTGGATTCCAGCGATGCTGTCCGCCGCGTAAATATCGAAGCTCAATTCGGGAAGCCGATCATCGGATTTCCCGAGCACATCGGCCCAATTCAAGTTTTTCAGGCAGGTCCTTCGTTTTCGGCGCCAGTTTTTGACCTGACTCTATGGCGCCGTTATCAAGCGGAGCGGTCTATCGCCAGCGCACAAAAGGCCAACAGCCTGTCCACGCGCGAGCAAGTGGTTCTGTTAGTGGTCTCGCAGTATATCGGGACGCTACGCGCGGTCGCGACGGTGCAGGCCGCAAGCTCCCGTGTGGACTTGGCACAAGCACTCTATAACCAGGCAGCAGATCTGCAGCATGAGGGAGTGGGCACCGGAATCGATACACTTCGAGCAAACGTGGAGTTGCAAAATGAGAAACAACGATTGCTCGAAGCGCAAGCGGACCGCGAAACTTCCCTTTTTGCGTTAAGCCGACTTTTGAACCTTGATCCACGACAGACCGTTGAGTTGGCTGATTCTCTGAGCTATTTCGAAACTCCACAGCCCGAAGTGGAACAAAGCATCGAGGAAGCGCTTTCGGCGCGTTATGAATGGAAATCGCTGATCGATCAGATTAAAGCGGCGCAATCGCAGAAAAAGCAGGCGTGGGATGCGCGACTCCCTTCTTTGAAAGTCGACGGCGACTGGCAATACCAGGGTACGCGGCTAAATAACGGGATTCCAATATACAACTACGAATTGGACCTGAGCATGCCGCTTTTTACCGGCGGACGAATTCGTGCCGAGACCACTCGCGCGAATTTGGAAATACAAAGACTGCAACAACAGCAGTCTGACCTGCGTAATCAAATTGGACTCGATGTGAAGAATGCGTTGATCACTCTGACCTCCGCGAGGAGCCAGGTGCAGGTGTCAAATCTCGGTGTGCAATTATCGAATGAAGAAGTGGATCAAGCGCGGGATCGCTTTCGCGCGGGCGTGGCCAACAACATCGAAGTCATCCAGGCGCAGGATTCGCTGGCCCGCGCGAACGACAACCAGATTGCGGCGCTTTACCGATTTAACCAGGCCCGCGCGGATTTGGCGCGGTCCGTGGGGCAGATGGAACGGGTGTACGCGAAATAAGGGGCCGGGTGCGGAAAATGAGTGTGGAAATCGAAGATCAGGTGGAAAACGCGGTGGAAGTTCCCTTGGAGCTCGAAGAGCCTGTGGTTGCAGAGCCTCCTAAGGGATTGAAGAATCCGAAAGTCCAACGGTTTCTGATTCTAGGCGCGATTGTGCTCGTGGCCGTGGCGATCGCACTTTTTCTGTATTACCGCAATCGTGAATCGACGGACGATGCGCAGGTCGACGGACACATCACTCCGATTGCGGCGAAAATTTCCGGACGCGTGCAGGAAGTGCTGGTGCACGACAACGAACAGGTCAAAGCCGGTCAGGTGTTGGTGAAGATCGATCCGCGCGATTACCAAGCGGCGTTGGATAACGCCAATGCAGCTCTGGCGCTGGCACAGAGTGAGGCGCAATCGGCAACGGTCGACGTCCCACGGACGCGTGAATCAGTGAACAGCGGAACTTCTAATGCGAGCGCGGGATTGCTGGGGGCTGAAGCCGACTTGGCGCGGGCCCAAGCCGCCTATGCGCAGGCGCAAAATTCCGATCTGGCCTATGCGCAGGCCAATGTGGCCAAGGCTCAAGCGAATGCGCAACTCGCGCAAGCGGATCTGGAACGCTACAAGCCGTTAATGGAGAAGGGTGAAATTTCCAAGCAGCAATATGACGCGGCGAAAGCAAATGCGGATGCGACGGCCAGTGCGCTGAATGCGGAGCAAGAAAAGATTGCGCAGGCCACCAGCAGCATTGATATCGCGAAAGCGCAGCTAAACGCCGCGCGCGCAAAAGTAGAGCAGGCTCGTGCGGGCGTTTCATCAGCGCACGCCGATGTTCAACAAATAAGCATGAGAACGGCGGACGTGCAGGGCAAGTTGGCGAAAGTGGAGCAAGCGCGCGCGATGGTAGAAGCGGCGCAACTGAATTTGAGCTACACGGAAATCGTCGCGCCCGTGGATGGAGTAGCGACGCACAAGCAAGTGGAGAATGGGCAGATTGTGCAGTCGGGACAGGGTTTGCTGGTGGTCGTGCCACTACAGGACGTGTGGGTCACGGCAAATTTTAAAGAGACACAGTTGAAGAAAATGCGTCCCGGACAAAAAGCCGAAGTAAAAGTGGACACCTACGGCAAAACTTTCAGCGGGCATGTGGACTCCATTGCCGGGGCCACGGGCGCAGTGTTGAGTTTGTTGCCGCCCGAAAACGCCACGGGTAATTACGTGAAAGTGGTCCAACGCATACCGGTGAAGATCATCGTCGATCCGATTCCGGAGCAGAAAGCAATACTGCGCCCGGGCATGAACGCGGATGTGACCGTAATAACCGAGTAACAAAAGAATTTGTTGAGTCGTTGATAAGGAAGCAGCCGAAACGCGATGCGCCACAGAATCCTATCGAAGTTGCGAATGCCGGACGGCTCGATCAACCCTTGGGTGATCGCGGTTACGGTGACGCTCGCAACCTTCATGGAGGTTCTCGATACCTCGATAGCCAATGTGGCGCTTCCGCACATTGCGGGCGGCTTATCCGCCGGCTCGGATGAATCCACTTGGGTGCTGACGTCGTACCTGGTATCGAACGCTATAGTGCTGCCGTTGTCCGGGTGGTTTTCAAGTTTAATTGGGCGCAAGCGTTTTTACATGTCCTGCGTGGCGGTGTTTACGGTTAGTTCGTTTTTATGCGGGTTGGCACCAAGCCTGGGCATGCTGGTATTTTTCAGAATTTTGCAGGGCGCGGGCGGCGGCGGATTGCAGCCCAGTGAACAAGCCATCTTGAACGACACATTTTCCTATGAAAAACGAGGCATGGCGTTCGCAGTATATGGCTTGGCGGTTGTCGTCGCTCCCACCATCGGTCCGTGGCTGGGCGGCTGGATCACCGACAGTTTTTCGTGGCGCTGGATTTTCTACATCAACGTGCCGGTGGGCATCATCTCACTGATACTCACGAATCTTCTGGTCAGCGACCCGCCGCATATGAAGCGCGCCAGCCTGAAGAGCGGATTCCGTATCGACTACATCGGTATCGGGCTGATCAGCTTGGGTTTGGGAAGCATGCAGATCATCCTGGACAAGGGCCAGCGCGATGATTGGCTATCTTCCAACTTCATCCGGATATTTTTCGGCCTCATGCTGGTCGGGATTATCTCGGCCATTATCTGGGAGTTACGCGAAAAAGAGCCGGTCGTCGATTTGCGGATGTTGAAAGATCGCAACTTTGCCATTGCTACGCTGGCGATGTTCTTTCTGGGATTTGTTTTGTACTCCAGTACCGTACTGATTCCACAGCTCTTACAGCAGTTGCTGGGCTATACGGCGGAGTCGGCGGGAAAGGCCCTTTCGCCGGGCGGCGCGGTGATCATGTGCATGATGCCTGTAGTGGGCCTGTTAGTTTCAAGGGTAGATACACGCATCCTTATTACCTTCGGGTGCATCGTATCTGCTTCCGCATTATTTGTAATGGCAGGCTGGGACCTCGGGCTCGACTACGGGCATGCGGTACGCACGCGCATGCTGCAAAGCTTCGGGCTGGCGTTCCTGTTTATTCCTATCAACGTGGCGGCGTTCGCCTACGTGCCCCGCGAAAAAACAAATATGGGGACGGGCATCATCAACCTGGCCCGAAACATCGGGGCCAGCGTGGGGATCGCCACGGTCACGACCATGCTGCAGCGGCGCTCGCAGGTTCACGAGGCGCAGCTGATGGACCGCGTGAACGATTACGGCTCGGCGTATCGCGGGATGCTGGGTGGCCTGCAGACCAAGCTGGTTGTTGCTGGTTCGAGCCTGTCGCACGCCACGTCGCAGGCGCAAACCATGATTTACAACACCGTTCAGCGGCAGGCGGCGATGATGGCGTTTATCGACAATTTCAAAATGCTGGGAGTCGTATTTTTCGCGGTGATTCCGATTCTGCTGATGATGAAAAAACCGCGG
Organism: Acidobacteriaceae bacterium; assembly: GCA_030838075.1. Lineage (GTDB taxonomy): Bacteria > Acidobacteriota > Terriglobia > Acidiferrales > UBA7541 > Acidiferrum. The sequence continues at coordinate 1,923 of JAUTXJ010000331.1, read as the reverse complement.
GCGCGGGCGGGCTCCGTGCCGGTGCATTAAGAAGATTTTGTGCGACGAGTTTTTAATGTGAATGGGGGACGACGATGGCTACACAAGCTGTAACACCAAACGCAGCACTGGTTAACGCGCAAGTAGTAGCTGGGCAATGGGACGAACAAAAGCTGATTCGTGCCGGACAACGTGGTGACTCGCAGGCGGTCGAGGCATTATTCAGCCGCTACCAGCGCCCGTTGTTTCAGACTGCGTTGCGCGTGCTCGGAAACGCTGAAGACGCCGAGGACGCTTTGCAGGATGGGCTCTTGTCGGCGTATCGCAACTTGAAGCGATTCGAGGGACGCTCGCAATTTTCCACCTGGTTGACGCGCATCGTAATCAACGCGGCGCTGATGCGGCGGCGAAGTGCCAAAGCTCGCCCGGCGGTCTCGCTGGATGAGACGCCTCGCGAAGACGAGCTGCCGGCCTCGGAAAGGTTCGCGGATAGCGGACCAAACCCGGAGCAGGTGTTCGTGAGCACCGAGCTACGCGAAATAATCAGCGAAAACCTGGATGAGCTTTCGCCTCTGCTGCGCACCGCGTTCGTTTTGCGCGATGTGCAGGGCTACTCCACCGGGGAAGCTGCAAAGAAGCTCGGAGTGACCGAGAACACTTTGAAGGCGCGTCTGTGGCGCGCACGCCACCAGCTTGCGGAACGGCTGGGTCGGCGCCTGCGTCGCATCAAGGCCGACGTAACCGGAAGCGATGGACAAGGCTCGGCGATGATGGGCGGCGAGGCTTGCAGCTACTGCTAAGGGCAGTTCTGTAGCGATGGAAATAATGTAGCGAATGGAGGGCTGGCTTTTAGCTGGCCCTTTTTTATTTCTTGCGTTTCGGCGACTAATTGGTCTTGGCGGCGGGGTAACGGCCAAGAACACGAAGCTCCACGGTGGCTGTGCGCACTTCGGTGAGGGCCTTTTCCAGGTGGCCGGGGCGGTCTGATTCGACATCCAGAAAAAATTGATATTCCCAGGGACGGCCGTGGATTGGGCGACTTTCGATTTTGAGCAGGTTCACTTGGTGGCGCGCGAAAGGCTCAAGCGAAGCGAGTAATGCTCCAGGCCGATGCGCGAGCCGCATGGCGATGGACATTTTATGGGCATTGGGAACGGACTGCGTAGCGGCTTGGCTTTCAGGGACGAGCAAAACGAAGCGCGTAAAATTCTCGGCATTATCTTGCACGGATTTTGCGAGGATCACGCCGCGGTAATGGTCGGCGGCGCGTTGCCCGGCAATTGCGGCGACAGATTTGTCCTGGCGCGCAAGAACTTCGCGCACGCTTCCCGCGGTGTCTTCAGCCGGCACGCGTTTCCACGAGGGATGGTCCGTGAATAATCGCTCGCACTGCGCAAGCGCCATGGGATGCGAAGCTACCGCGCGAATGTCCGCTAGCGACGCGCCCGGGCAACCGATCAGGTGATGCTCGATAGGCAGGATTGTTTCAGCCACGATCTGCAATGAACTTTCCATAAGCAAATCAAAGACGCGAACTACGGAGCCCGCCAGACTATTTTCGACGGGCACAAGCAGCGCGTCAGCAGCCGCATCTTTTATAGCCGCAAACGCGGCATCGAACGTTGCTCGCGGAACTGTCGTAATGGAGTCACCGAGAAGTTGAAAGGCGGCCGCCTCGCTGAAAGCGCCGGGCTCACCTTGAAATGCTACTCGGGTTTTCTGGAGTACCATGTCCATGCTGTCGCAGGCGTCCTAATAGGCAAAAGCGGTATAGTGTGCTTCGCTTTGATGAGCCCTAGAGTATCAAGTATGATTTCGCGCAGCACAGGAAAACGAGATGGCGGTAGTGGCGAGGATTAGATGAGTTACGTAGAGAAAAATCTTGTGCCTGGGGAGACATTGTTATATCAGACGCGACATCATTGGGTCGTTCTGATTGGACCG
>JAUTXJ010000306.1 GCA_030838075.1 Acidobacteriaceae bacterium | reverse complement strand
CCGTCAACGGTATCCGCTCCACGGTGTCACAGGAAGCTGTCCAGGAATTTCAGTTGATCCTCAGTAATTACAACGCCGAATACGGCCGCGCCACCGGCGGCGTCATCAATATCGTCACCAAGAGCGGAGGCAACGAAATCCATGGTGACGCTTTCGGATTCTTCCGCAACAAAGCTTTTCAAGCTCGCAACGCATTTTCCGGCGAGATTGATCCCACTACCGGCGCGCTTGATCCAGTGAAGCAGGCTTACACCCGCGTGCAAGCGGGCGCAACCATCGGCGGCGCGCTCAAAAACGATAAAACGTTCTATTTTTTCTCCTACGAAGACACTCTGCGTGAAGAAACTGGATTCTCCAGCATCGGCATCGACAACTTTGGCTTGCAACCCGTAACTCTACCCACTCCTGGCGGCCCGCTGACGGTGCAATTAACGGGCCCGCAAGCCACCGCGGTAAATTCGTTGTTGGCGACAGGAAATCCCGCGCTTCAGGGATTAGCGGTGCAATACGGCGTTCTGTACGGCTCGGCGTCCAGCGTGGCGCTAAACCGCCTGGATTTCGGCGCGGTATCCGCGGGACTTACCGGCGGAGTTTTAAACCCCGGTCCCGGCCCGCAGTTTCCCCTTCCTGTGAGTTGCCCACCGGGTCAAACTGTGAACGCCGTCAACTGCTCAGTGATTGGCCAAGGCATCGCGCCCCTGCCCGCATCGTTCGTGGGGCTGAACTCCCTTCGCGGTAATTTCCCCGTCACCGAAAAAACCAGTCTCTGGTCCGCGCGTCTCGATCAGCGTTGGAGCAATAACAACACTTCCTTCCTGCGTGTCGGCGTTTCCCCTTCGCTGGTTACCGGCGTGCAATCCACCTCGCAAAATCAGGTCTTCGGACAAAACGCCGGAACGCGCGCAGGCGTGAACCAATATCGCGATTTCTCCATCGTTGGACAGCACGACACCACCATCAGCGACACGGCCTTCAATGAATTTCGCGGCCAGTTTGCGCGTCGCGGCCTGCACTTCGGATTTTCCCAGTTACCCGGCGGCTCCGACATCGGCGTAAACATCCCGGGCTACGCTTATTTCGGCCGCGAACCATATTCCACAGTCGATCGCATCGAGCGCCGCACGGAATTCACCGATCACCTCACGCTCATTCACGGCAGGCACACCTTCAAAGTGGGCGGGGATTACAATATCATCCAATTGCGTTCCGCCAAATCTCAAATTTTCACACTTGATTTTGGCGGCGACGTAAACTTCGGCGGCCTCGCGGCCGACAGCTTTGGGTTCCCCGACTCCGTGCCGCTCGGCAACGGACAATCCATCACCATTCCCGGCACCACTGGCCTGCAATCCTACGGTTTGGGGATACCCACCACGTACATTCAGGGCATCGGCACTTCCAATGAGCCCTTTGACAATTACATTTATGCATTTTTCGTTCAGGACAGTTGGCGCGTGAACAAACATCTCGCCGTAAATTACGGCTTGCGCTACGACTACGAGAGCACACCGCTATTCGCCCCGGCTACCGCCATTAACGCCGCAGCCGAAAAGGCTCTGGGCGTAGTCGAAGGAATTCCGCGTGATCCCAAAAATTTCGCGCCGCGCCTGGGCATTGCCTGGGATCCACGTGGCGACGGCAAAATGGTGGTTCGCGCCGGGTACGGACTTTTCTACGATCATCCGCTACTCGCGGTTGCTTTTAACTCCGTCACTGCGGAAGGCGGCCGCTCCGTTCAATTATTATCCCCCGGAGGAACCGCCTCGGCGTGCGGACTCGTCACGCCGGCGTGCGGCAACGGCCTCGACACGCCCAACAATCTGAATGGCTCCTCTATTTTTCAGGGCGTGCTGAACGCGCTCCCCAACATGGGGTATTTGCCCGGCCAGCAGCGCTTCAATCCCCTGTTGCCCAATTCGCTCTTCGCCAATCAGAATTATCTGGCCGCCGGATTCCCGCTTCCCATCCTCCCCTTCACTCTTCCGGTCACGAAAAATTTCAAGTTCGCTTACGCCCAGCAAGGCAATCTTACGATTGAGCGGGAAATCGCCGGAACCTGGAAAATCAGCGTCGGCTATCAATACACGCGCGGCGTGGATTTGAATCGGCCAGTGGACATAAACTCCACCAACCCACAATTGCTGGCCAATAATCTAGAATTCGCCGACGCCGCCGGTTTGGGATTCACCAGTCCCTTGACCGTCGTCGCTCCCAACGCAACGTTTGCTCCCGGGACACATGGGCCCAACACCTGCGGCGTGAGTGTCATCGCCCCGCAAGCGCTCGGCGTTTTATTCGGTTGCCCGATCGCTGCGCTCAACGGTCAATTTGTCGGCACGCCGGCATTTTTTAATTTCTTCCGTCCATCCGGGCCGAATCCTTCCTTCGCTGCCGCCACAGGCGGAGGCAATGCCACCGTCGGTTACGCCACCCAAGTGGCGCTTGCAAAAGCCGCCGGCTATCCGACGGGCTTCGGAGTCCCCGTGCCGTTCAACAGCGTGGACGCGCAGTCATCCAGCGGCAATTCCACTTACAACGGCCTGACCATAAATCTGACCAAGCGTTTCTCTCACTCTCTCGAACTTCTCTCTAGCTACACCTGGTCGCATTCCATTGACGACTCCACCGACTTGCAGTCCCCGCTCGAGCCGCAGGACAGCCGCTTCCCTTTCCTCGAGCGCGCCAATTCTGTTAACGACCAGCGCCATCGCTGGGTCACCAGCGCCGTCTTTCAAACTGCCGCTCACACCGGAGAAAATTTTGTGCATCGTTTGGTGGGCGGCATCACGATCGCGCCCATCGTCGAGCTTTCTTCGGGCCGGCCGTACAACGTCATCACCGGGAGGGACACACGTCTCGACTTAGGCGCCTCGCAATCTCGTCCTTCCGTCGGAGGCGGCACGACTTCGCCATTTATTCCGGGGTTCACTTTTACTTCCGCCAATTTGTGCCTCACCAACTCCTTCACTACCTTCAGTGTCCCGGGCATCAGTCCACCGGCCGGCTGCGACGGCAATCTCGGCCGCGACCGCTTCACCACTCCGGGCTTTTTCGAATGGGATATGCGCGTGTCCAAGCGCGTCCCACTGGGCGAACGCTTCAGCCTCGAACTTATCGCCGACGCCTTCAACCTCTTCAATCGCACCAACGTCGCATCTGTCAATCAACTCTGCGACCCAACCGCCGGATCCACCTGCGCCGCCGGACAACCCACTGCCGCGTACGACGCGCGCCAATTTCAATTTGCCTTGAAACTTTATTGGTGATTTACAAAACGCGCGCGGAGAAATTTCTACTCATAGCGCAACGCGATCATCGGATCAACGCGCATTGCCCGCCGTGCGGGAACCCACACAGCGCGGATAGCCACTGCAACGAGCGCGAAAACGTCTTGAACAATTTAGAGCACCACAAAGGGAGATGCCGGAACCACGCTCTCGCGTGTTCCGGCATCGGACTTTTTATTTCTTGGCGTACTGATTTTTACGGCACGATCGCTGCCACTTGGCTGGAGTACAAGCTTTCGTTGTTGCTTGCATCAACCGCAGTGACCACGTAGTAGTAAGTCTGCTCGGACTGGACGCTGCTATCGATGTACGCCGGAGTGGTCGATGGCACGGAGCCCATTTCAAAGTACGGCCCGCCAGACACCATGCTCACGTAGGTCCTGAATCCGGTAACTCCCGTAACGGCGGGAGCCCACGAAAGAGCAACGGTGTGAGCAGCAGGGGCAACACCCGTTCCTGACAGAGCGATGCTGGCCGGAGAGTTGGTGGCGTTGCTGCTCACTGTGATTTTGCCTGTGGCTGCTCCGCTCGCGGAAGGTGCGAACGTCGAAGTAATTGTGGTGTCTTGTCCCGGTGCGAGAGTAATGCCGTTTGCTCCGGTGGTGTTGAAGCCGGCGCCCGCGACCATCACTTGTGCGATCGTCACGCTGGAATTTCCCGCATTGGTCATCGTGACGTTCTGCGCGCTGCTGCTTGAGACGTTAACGTTGCCGAAGTTCAAGCTGCTTACGCTGGAGTTAAGCAACAGTGTGGCCGCGGCTGAAGTAGTGGTGACTGCGTTGCAAATCGTATCGCTTCCCGTAACCGTCAACCCATTTAAGTAAGCAAGTGAAGATACGGAAGCTTGCTCGGTGCGGAACGCTAAGGTCGTGCCGATGGTGACCTGTTGTGAACCGAGCATGACGTAAGCGTTGTAAGTGTGAGTGCCAATATTTACATCGAGAATAAAGTGGTACGCAGTGCCTGCGGTGTAAGGAATTGCTGTGGCGGCAAGGTAGCTGCCACCATTTCTCGCATCGATCATTCCAGCTACGTTGAATCGCACAGTGGCGGCCAAATCGGTATACCCGGCGGCAGGCGCTGCCGACAAACCTGTCACTGCATCTTCGATGGAAGCAATTGGAGTGACGTCGAATTGTATGCGGAAGCTGCTGGTCTGCACTCGTGTCAGCGGCGTAGAAACCCATGTGCCGGCCGACAGCAAGCATCCCGGCGGTACTGCAGCCGATTTCACTGTCAGAGTTGCTGGGATGCTGACTACGTTGCCTGCGCTGTTGCTAACACGGACGGTAAACTGCGATCCATTGTCAGAAGTAGCCGTTAACGCGGTCGTGTACAGAGAGGAAGTCGCTCCGATGATGGGTGAGCCGTTTTTGTTCCATTGATAAGTCATCGGTGCCGTGCCGGTAGCGGCCACGGAGAAAGTTGCTGCCTGTCCCACATTTACGGATTGAGCCAGCGGCTGAAAAGTGATCGCGGGCGCAATGATTGGCGCGGCGACGGTAAGCAGCGCTGCGTTGCTGGTGACTGTACCGGAAGCATTGCTGACCGCGACGGAAAATTGCGCGCTGTTATCGGTGATGGTGGTGATGGGCGTGGAATAATTTGAAGAGTTGGCGCCGCTGATCGTGACACCGTTTTTCATCCATTGATACGTCACAGCGGATCCAGCGGTGGCCACCGAAAAGTTAGCAATCTGTCCGGCAGTGACCGACTGGCTCACAGGCTGCGTGATGATGGATGGAGCCATCGAAGAATTGCTCACAGTAATGTTGCACATGGTGCTGCTGCCTGTGGTAGTCATCGCGGCGACATAATTAAGAGATGACGTCAGAGCAAGTTGATTGCGGAACGCAAGATTTGTGCCGATGGTGGTTTGCACCGAACCGATCATTACGTAGGCATTGTAAGTGTGAGTCGCGACGTTCACGTCGAGAATGAAATGGTAGCTGACCCGCCCGGCGTAAGGAATTGCCGACGCCGCTGAGTAGGTGGAACCGTTTCTCGCATCGAGGTAGCCGCTGGCATTGAAGCGCACCGCGACAAACATGTTGGCGTAAGCAGAAGCAGGACCGTAGGACAGGCCGTGCACGGCATCCACGATGGAAGCGGAGGGTACGGCGTCACAGGTAATGCGGAAGGTTCCGGATTGGGCTTGCGGCAGCGCTGCGTTCGTCCAGGTGCCGGATGACAGGTAACAAACTTGAGAATTTATTGTGGAGCTGAAGCTGGCTGGCGCAGCGATGGACAGCAAAAGCAAGGTGAAGAGCGCGGCGAGCAGATTCTTTTTTGTGACTGACTTCTTTGCTGTTACGAGATTTCTTTTTATGACGAGATTTTTTTGTGCGGAGAAATTATTCTTTGTGGCGAGAGTCTTTTTTGTAACAGGCACGATAGTCCCCATTCCGTTTGCATGTGCCGGTCTTCCTTTGGAAGGCGGCCTGATTTTTTTGCTCGGAGGTGTGGAAGGGGTGTCCGAACGCAGATGCAGAATGGGGTTTGGTGTTGCGGGCAACTACTGGTGGCAGGGTCAGAATGCGTTCAGTGAAAAACAGATTGGAAGGCTATTAGATTCGTGGACTAACGGACAGCTTCGGACATGCGGGCAGGTTTTTGGTTTGTTTTTTTGTTCTCCTTTTTTGCTCTCCTTTTATTTTGGCTTGGCTTTTTTGGACTGGCGTTGATTTTTTTGCCGATGTTTTTTATCGCCACGGCGACTTAATTTTGTTTTGGCGGATTTATGTGCCTTCGCCGGAGGTGTGAACGGAGGCGGCCTGCTTGATTGAATCTGTGGCGGCGGAGCCGGTGATGAGGCGGGCTCCGCGGCTGAAAGTCAGATATTCAAATCCCCACTGGATGAAAACCATTACGCGATTTTGAAATTCCACGATGTAAATAAGATGGACGAAAAGCCAGGTGAACCAAGCTATGAATCCTGAAAGATGGAAACCAAAAATGTTGGCGACCGCGGCGGCGCGGCCGATTACGGCCATGTCTCCTTTGTTGAAATAGTGGAATGCGCGGTCGGGTTTTTTGTTTTCGATGCGGGCCTTGATGGTTTTGGCGACGAACGCTCCGCCCTGGATGGCTACCTGAGCTACGCCGGGCATGGGCTTGCCGTCTTTATCGGTGGCGTGGGCCAAGTCGCCGACGATGAAGATGTCGGGGTAATTGGGAATGGTGAGGTCGGAGTTCACTTTGATGCGGCCGCTTCGGTCGGTTTCGGCGTGAGTGCGCTGGGCTAGTTTTCTTCCGAAGGTGGTGGTCTCGACTCCGCCGGCCCAGAGGACGGTGTGAGCTGCGAGGCTTTCGGTTTTGTCGCCGCGGCGGAAGGTGACGCCGTTGGCGTCGATGGTGGTGACCATGACGCCTTTCATGACTTCGACGCCGAGTTTGGTGACGAGCTTTTCGGCCTTGGCGGACAGATCTTCCGGGAAAGAAGGCAGGACGCGCGGGCCGCCTTCTACTAAAAGGATGCGGGCTTCCCGGGGATCGATGTGGCGGAAGTCGTGCTTCAGGGTTTCGTTGGCGATTTCGGCGAGGGCGCCGGCGAGCTCCAGTCCGGTGGCTCCAGCGCCGACGATCACGAAAGTGAGCCAGGCGCGGGATTCCTCGTGGGTGGCGGCGCGCTCGGCGCGTTCAAAGGCGTAAAGAATTTTGTGGCGGATGGCGGTCGCTTCTTCCACGGATTTCAGGCTGGGGGCCCATTCGCGCCAGGCGTCATTGCCGTAGTACGAAGTTTGCGAGCCGGTGGCGACGATGAGGGAGTCGTAGTCGAAGACGGCGCCGTCGAGGAGTTGGACTTTTTTTGCGGCGAGATCGATGTCGGAGACTTCGCCGAGGAGGACTTGAGTGTTTTTCTGGCGGCTGAGAACGCCGCGGAGTGGCGCGGCGATTTCGCCAGGCGAGAGCGAGCCGGTAGCTATCTGATACATAAGCGGTTGAAACAGGTGGAAGTTGCGGCGGTCAATGAGAATGACCTCGACGGGGGCGCGCTTGAGTTTTTGGACGGCGCTCAAGCCGCCGAAGCCACCGCCCAGGACGATCACACGGTGGGGTTGGGCCATGCTGGAGTCCTCCGTCGGGCGCAAAAAGCTGGTAAGCAGCGTTAGATGATTTTCTCATCTTTTTGGGCGCAGCGTATTCTTGAAGCATGCTTACCCCCCTACCCCGGGTGTTTTGCGCAAAAAGAGTTCATAAAGTGATGAAAACAAAGGATCGGCGTTGCAAAAAAGTGCAAAGAGTTCGTATTTTGCTGAGAACATTGCAGATAGCTCGAATAGCTGACACCAAAAGATTTTGGGAGCATGGTTATACCCTACCCCCCTGTTTTGCAAAAAAGAGACCGGAAGGTGTTGAGAATAAAGGATCGGCGTCGAGAAATACCGAAAAAAGAGGCTGTCGGGGATACCAGAGGCGCAGGACGTGGGAGGACGAAACGGAACACAGAGAGGAATGTGGGGTTGCGTCGGCCATGGATCATTTTACTAGTTAGATAACTTAACCGCAATAAAAATTGATGGCGGATTGAAATTTTCCTAAATGATTACGATCGCGCGAGCGTTCGAATCTCTCCGAGGTGCGCCGGTTTCCCCGCGACCAACGGCATCTTTTGCGGAGCATCTGGATTTTCTGTTGTGTGAATGCCAACCTGCTAACACTCTGTCCATACAGTTGACAGAGGAGAGCCAGCAACTGCTGTCGTTTGTCTGAATCGTTTCGTTATCTCGATGTTTGTAGCGAAGTTACCCGCACCGATCGCGCGACTTCTCTTTGGCGATTAGCATGCCGGTTCCAATAGCGAGACACCGGCAGGGATGGATGTTCCGAGCGAGGCAGCTCTGATGGCACAAGAGAAGAAGGACCTCGAGAGTTTCTGCGCGCTCTTCAGGTTCCACTTCGCAACTGTAAAACACTTCGGGAGGAAAAGAGATCATGTTAATCCGCAATTGCGTTCTCGCAGGCGCGTTGATATGGACGTCGACTGCCGTGTTCGCCCAATCAGAGGTACGGTCTGCTCACGCCGACATTGTCAACGCGCAGGGGCAGAAGATCGGTACCGCGACAATTCGCCAAGCCGGTACCGGGATTCGTTTGGATGTGAAGGTTTCGCAACTGCCGCCCGGCACCCACGGTATTCACGTTCATACTGTTGGCAAGTGTGAAGGTCCGGATTTCACCAGCGCAGGAGGACATCTCAACCCGGCTTCGAGGAAACACGGAAAAGACAATCCCGAAGGTCCACACTCCGGTGACTTGCTCAACATCCAAGTAAAGGCCAGCGGAGACGCCGAGGCTTCGCTTGTGGATCCGAACGCTACTCTCGGGGACGGGCCGAACTCGCTCTTTCACGAAGGTGGCACGTCGATTGTGATTCACGCAAAAACGGACGACTATAAAACTGACCCCGCAGGCAACTCTGGTGCTCGAATCGCCTGCGGCGTTGTTGAGAGGTAGTCTCTTCGCAATTCCTGCCTTCAGGCTTTTACCTAGCGCCACCTTGACGCCAGCCGCCAATTTCCCCGGTGACTGCGCAGGACTTGACGGCTCGTATCTACGGCGTTTGGCTATTCCAGTTGAAAACTGACTCGAACCGTTGCGCGGATGGTCACCTCTCATCGTGAAATGGTCGGTGCTTTTTGTTTCATGGGCCAGCGCCCACCGGTGTGCCACCTGGGATTGCCGTTTTGACGGTACTTGTTATCAGCTGATAGGTGCGGCGACGCACGTCACGGATGAAAATGGTGCTGAGAAGATTATTCCCCAACCCGTTAGTGGGGTTGCGGGATGCAAATTGGATTGATCGAGGCGCGATAAAAGGAATTGGAGAAAAACCCCACCCTTTGCAAAAACCGCAAAGGATGGGCCACCCGCCAAGTGACACATTCTAATTATTTGTGGCTTAGCCGCGCAAGAGCATTGCTTGCGGCAGTCCTGACATCAGCTGGTTGCTTTGAATCTTCGACCAACCGCTGCAAAGCAGATTGCGCCTGTTCCACGGCCGGTCGGCCAATCGCTCCGATGGCCTGAGCGGCTGCGAGCCTCACCCCCTGGTCCGGATCACCCAACGACGCAATAATCATCGTGATCACGCGTGAATCCTTTACGTTGGGATTTGCCAGCGCGTTGAGTGTGCCAATTTTAGTTGCACCATCCAACGGGCGGGACAAAAACTCCAAGATGGCCGCGAGAACTTCAGGCTTTTCCGGCGCAATCTGAACGAGCTCAAAAACTACACCGCTAGCTTGTGCCTGGGCGTCGGTGTCCGTTCGCTTCAAAAAAGTCAGAAAAATGGGTACTACCTCGGGTGGCGGGGCGGGCTTCAGCGTGCCCAAGATAATGATTTCGCCTGCCCGAGTTTCGGGTCGAGGAGCAGTTAGAAGGTCATGACCTATTACACCTACGCGGCTTCGAAGCAGCGCTGCGCTATCGGACCGTTGCGCGATCGCGAACAGAGCGGTAGCAGCATAAGCCTTCACGGTATCATCGTGATGGGCCATGGCTTCGAAGATCGCTGGTAGAGCGCTGGAAATTTCTTGCGGGCTTGCGCCAGCAATCCGATTCGAGACCTTAGCGACGTCCTCGAATTTCGGGAGTGATGCAGGGTCGTAGTGGTCTACCAGAACTTGGAAATAACTCTGAATGGAAGGAGTCTGCCCGGCGCCGTAATCTACCGCCCCGCCGGCGATGATGAAAAGAAGCAACCCAGTTTTGGCGAATCTTGCCACGGTTTTTTCCCGATCCTTCCTTCAGTGCGCTGGAACGTTTATAACAGTTGTTACGCCTGTTAGCTTACCAATGTGTTAGACATCCGAATATGTAGTTGGAATATGTAGTTGGAATATGTAGTTGGAATCCGTAGAGGTTTGAAATGCGATCTGCACTTATCGTTGTACTTGTGTACTCACTGCTCTCGTTTCCGGCTCAAACTGACCTTTGGGAGAAGGTCGGGGGCTACCGACCGTTGCATCTTAAAACCTATGCGGCCAGTCAAGGGGAGCTCGTGAGGGTAAAAAAAGCTATCGCGGCGCGAGTGGGACTGGATAACTGGCCCTGCGCGGAGGAAGACGAGGATCTGGAATGGACGGAGAATCTCAAGTTCGAAGAACTGCCTGTGTCTGAGACGGAGAAAATAGTGTTGGTTGAAGCTGGGACTGGATGCGCGCGTGGCGGACAAGGGTCTAATGGGGCGATGTGGGTAATCCGTTTTCAGGGCGACAAATTTACTTTTCTGGCTACTCCGGAGCAACAATTCAATGGATGGCTCTATTCCATTCAGGAGACAAGCAGTCATGGATTTCGGGATTTAGTCCTTGGTTGGCATATGAGCGCGTTTGAAAGCGACTTAAGCTACTTCCGTTTTGATGGTACTTGTTATCAGCTGATAGGAGCGGCGACGCACGTTACGGATGAAAATGGCGCTGAGAAGATTATTCCCCAACCCGTTAACGGAGTTGCGGGATGCAAAGTGGTTAATGCGGAGTGATCGAAGCGCCCACCCTTTGAAACCCGCAAAGGTAGGCCACCCGGAGTTCACTAGTACCTTAAGGGTGTGCCACCCGCCCGGGCACGAAGGAGTCGCGCTACATGCATTTATTGTCTGGGGAAGCAACGCCGTCATCAGAGTCAACGGCGGGGCGCGAAGTTCCCGCGCCGGCGGAGCGGGAAAAGATCGATGGGTTTGCTCGCTTGTCTGCCGAAGTGGCCGAACTTCGAAGCGATGTGACGGAGCTAAGGCAGCAATTCGCGGCTTTCCGAAAACAGTTCGAGTAGGGAGTTTCTGCAGGCTGGGCGCTCGAGACTCAACCCACTTCCCTTTTCGATTTGATGATGAGTAACGCTTGCTTACCAGGCCGAACGACGAATACTTATATCCCGCGACGTGGAAGTGCATGTCATTGGTCGATTCGGATTAAATGAAAGATAGAGAGAAAGATTTAGGGAGGAAGAGGCGCTTAGTGAAGCGGCGCGAGTTTTTGCGAATTGGTGGTGGCGTTGTGGCGGTGGCGGGGTTTGGTGTAACTGCAGCGGGTGGATTGGTGTTCGCGAAGAGGCATGATGATGACGCGCTGCTCGAGGAGTTGGCGCGCCGGTGCTTTCAATATTTTTGGGATGCCAGCGATGAAGAGACGGGGATCTGTCGCGATTTAATTCATGGAGACGTGTCGGACAATGCTAAGAAAGGCGATGAGGCGCGCGGAAGCACGGGGGTGACGGGATTTTGTTTAACGGCCATGTGTATTGGCACGGAACGGAAGTGGATCTCGCGGGGGCAAGCCAAGGAGCGGGTCAGGCGGGCGCTGCGGAGTTATACGAATGGGAAAGTGTTGGCGACGAATGGATGGTTTTATCATTTTATTGATGTGCGTAGCGGGAAGCGCTGGAAGGACGTGGAAATTTCCACGAGTGATTCGATCTGGTTGCTGGCCGGGGCGCTGACTTGCCGGGAATATTTTCACGAGGATCATGAGATCAGGGATTTGGCGACGCTGCTGTATAGCCGCTACGATTTTCCGTGGATGACGAACGGCGATGGGAAGCTGCTGTCGCACGGATGGAGGCCGGAGGGATTCATCAAATTTCGGTACGACAAATATTGCCAACTGGCGGCGATGTATTTGCTGGGAATTGGTTCGCCGACGCATGCGCTTCCGGCGGATGCGTGGTATGCGTGGGGTCGGGAGCCGAATAGTTACGCGGGTTACAACTATATTGGGACTTCCCTTTTGTGGACTTACCAGTATCCGTTTGCGTGGTTTGATTTTCGCGGAAAGCGGGAGACGCGCGGATCGAAGGTGGATTGGTTTGGGAATTGTGTGACGGCTACGCGGGCGCACCGGGAGTGGTGCTACACGGATCTGGCCAAGGAATTTCCGAGGTATACGCAGAATATCTGGGGCATCACCAGCTCGTCGAGTCCAAAAGGGTATGCGGCTTGGGGCGGACCTCCGACGCATGGCAGGATCGATGGGAGTGTGGTGCCTTGCGCGGCGGGAGGATCGCTGATGATTGCGCCGGATATTTGCATTGCGGCGATGCATGCGATGAAGGATCAGTATGGTGGAAAAATTTGGGGAAAGTATGGATTCGCGGACGCGTTTAATCCGGGGACGAGCTGGGTTTCGAACGATACGCTGGGATTGGATGTGGGGATGACGCTACTGAGCGCGGAAAATTTGCGGAGCGGGAATGTTTGGGAGTGGTTTATGAGGAGTGAGGAACCGCAGAGAGCTATGGAATTGGCGGGAATTAAACGGTGATTATTTTGGGAGTTCGGCATCTAATGACTGACGAAGCGGCGCCAACCGTCGGAATATCGATACCACGCGATCATTAGGAGAAAAAATGGAGAAACGTAAACTTGGGAAAAGCGGTCTGGAAGTGTCGGCGATTGGGCTTGGCGCCATGGGGATGAGTTTTTCTTACGGGCCGGCAAAAGACAAGAAGGAGATGATTGCGGTTTTGCGGGCAGCGGTGGACCGGGGCATGACGTTTTTTGATACAGCTGAGGTGTATGGGCCGTTCACTAACGAGGAGCTGGTGGGCGAAGCGCTGGGTGCGGTGCGGGATCAAGTGGTGATTGCGACAAAGTTTGGATTCGATCTAAGTGGCAGCGATCATCGGCCGGGAGCTGCGGGGGTGAATAGCCAGCCTGAGCACATCAAGAAAGCTGTGGAGGGATCGCTCAAACGGCTGAGGATCGAGACGATTGATCTGCTGTACCAGCACAGAGTTGATCCGAACGTGCCGATTGAGGATGTGGCTGGGACGGTGAAGGAACTGATTCGCGCAGGCAAGGTTAAACATTTTGGGCTTTCCGAGGCGGGGCCGAAGACTATCCGGAGGGCGCATGCGGTGCAGCCGCTTACGGCGCTTCAGAACGAGTACTCGCTGTGGACGAGGACGCCGGAGAAGGAAGTGATACCGACGCTGGAGGAACTCGGGATTGGTCTGGTGGCGTATAGCCCACTCGGCAAGGGGTTCTTGACGGGAAAGATTAATGAGAGCACGAGGTTCGATAGCTCTGACTTCCGCAGCACTCTGCCTCGATTTACTCCGGAGGCGTTGAAGGTAAATCAGGCACTGATTGATCTGCTTGCGCGGATGGCGGCGCGGAAAAAGGCGACGACTGCGCAGATCGCGCTGGCTTGGGTGCTGGCGCAGAAGCCGTGGATTGTTCCGATTCCGGGGACGACGAAGCTGAACCGGCTGGAAGAGAACAATGGGGCGGTGGAAGTGAAGCTGTCGGCCGAGGATCTTCGCGAAATCGAGAATGCGGCGTCGAAGATCAAGGTGGAAGGGGCGCGATATCCGGAAAAGCTGGAGAAGATGACGGGGCTTTGAGCGGGTAGAGAATTCTAAGCTCGTGGGCGCCCGGAAGACGAAATACTGAAGATCGATGGAGGATGAAAGAATGCAGAGAGAAGCGCCCACCTGCCACGGCAGGTAAACCCTTTGCAAAAACCAACACCGCAAAGGGTAGACCACCCGGAGTTACTCGTAGGGTGCCGGAGTTACTTGTGAGGTGGGACTACGATTGGTGTTCTTTTACGGATTCTGATTGCCAGTTTTTGGGGTGGCGGCGGCGCCACTCTGCGGTGGCTTCTGCTAGCTGAATTTTATAAACCTCGAGCGGCGGTTTGCCCAAGCTGGCCCTCACGGTAGTCTTGCGGCGCGCGACTTCGCCAAACTCGCACAGCTTTACATCTCCCATCTTGCGCAGTTGTGCGCGAAGTTCGTCGAGGTCAAAAACTGCTTGGACGGCTGATTGCATTGCAGGAATTTTAACAGTGGGCGGTAACGGTGCAAGGCCAAATTGGCTTCGCGTTGGGAATCCTGTGCAAAACATAAGACGTGCTCGGGGTTCGGGGACGGGGGAAAGTTGCTTGTTAGGCGGCTCCGTCTTGATGCGTAGTGCCGGAATGGGATGACGGGGCTCGGAAAGTGCATGACCTCGGAATCGGGATAGGGGGAGCAGTCACCTGCTCGCCCCTCCCACACCACCGTACAGGCGGGTCCGCATACGGCGGTTCAGCAAGTTGAGCCCTTGCGGGCCGGAGGTTCGAGTCGTCGTTCGCCACAA
>JAUTXJ010000239.1 GCA_030838075.1 Acidobacteriaceae bacterium | reverse complement strand
AATTTCCGAGTCTGTTTCCTTATCAGGGAACGGTTCAATACGTGAACTCGCTCTGTTCTTTCTGCGTCTGGGAACAACGGCTTTCGGTGGCCCAGCGGCACATATCGCCCTCATGGAAGATGAGCTTGTGCGCCGCCGACGCTGGCTTTCTCGTGAGAAATTCCTTGACCTGCTTGGCGCGAGCAACCTTATTCCAGGCCGAGTTCAAGCGAACTGGCGATACATATTGGCTACTTACGCGCCGGATGGATAGGACTGCTCGCTGCGGGAACCTGCTTCATTTTTCCGGCAGCAATCATCGTCGCGATCCTCGCATGGGCCTACGTGCGTTTCGGTAGCCTTCCTGTAACCTCCGCGGTAGTTTTTTGGCCCAGACTCGCGTTAGAGCGACTCAGTTCCGCGGCTTGGTCTGCGACTGTCAATTCAGGCTTTTTTCGTGCTCGCGTCATCGGGCCACAAGTCAATTATCACAAATTTGGGCCATATCAACGGAAGCGTCTTTTGTTGTCGCGAATTCTTTTTGGCCAGCCGATGACCGATTGCGTTCAGGCGCGTAGCGTCCGCTTTTAGGAAGTTTCACGATCAACTGACCGCTTCATCAGGCGGGCCAGCCGTCCCATGAATGCTGACGCCTTGTGGGAAAGCGGCCCTGGAGAGAACAAAAAGCCCAGAGAGAAAAAGAATCCATCGGCTCATCATGTATTCACCAAAGTCGGTGAGGCAGCAGGTAAGTGAAACCTACAAACCATTCCCAGCGTGTGGAAGTGCTCGTCAGCCCTCGATTGAAACCTGCATCCAAGACCAGTGTTTTTCGTGCGGCATAGCCAACTGCCCAAAGATTCCCAACGGCATGGCTGCGCAGGAACGGCTGCGTGAAATGCCAAATTTCACCCGAGAGCGATAGTTTGCCAACCACGTGATGTGAAATGGAGAGCGTTTGGCCGAACTGAACTCTATGTACGGCCTCTTGAGTTTGCTCATTGAAGATGGCATTTGCGTCGTAGTGAAATCCTTTGACGTCCCCACTGGCAAGAAGGAGAAATGAATTGCGAGGACTTCCAAAATCAACCTCTGGCGCTCCGCCGTCGTAGACACGCCGAAAATAGCTCGCCGCGATCGTAGGTTTCGCGCCCTCACCATGAATCACGACCGCCTGCGCACCGAGAAATACTTCCGCTGTGCCGTTCGCGCTTAGCCCGCGGGACCGGTAATGGACAAGGGGCTCAGCGGACACAACGAGTTCAAGGCGTGGCGTGACGGACAACTTCGTAACTTCGTTGAAGCCGTAGCGCGACGAGAACTCAGCTGAGTCCCTCGCACCAAGCGCCCCGGTTTCAAACTGAAGATAACCCACAGGCGTCAGTGTCGCTGGCGTCGAGACAGTAGGCCGACCGGGATTCGCTTCGCAGTCTTCCAATTCGGCTGACTGCGCCGCACCCGACGAAACAATCACCAAGCTTAGTAAAAAAAAACGCAGACCAATCTTCGTCGGTTTGTGCATTCTACATTGCCCAAATATCTACCGCGACCTGACCAGAATGCAGACTTTAAGCCGTAATGCGCTTTCACTGCTATTGTACTGTCTGCATCGGTTTCCGCTGATCCTACTGAGCGACGGTATTCGTTAAAACGAATTCCTGTGTTACCGCGCAAGCCCCTGGTTTACTGTGAGACTCACTTTCATGAGCTACCTGGTCAATTGGAAGCGCGTTGGTTGCGTGCCACTAGGTGAAGGCGGTCAAAACGTGCTCGGCGCGTTCAGGCTCACTCGTGAGTGGGCCTGCATTTTTGCCCGGTGAGTTCCGATGCGCCTCCGGCGTCGGGCCGGGTCACTTTCCTGCCGGGAATTAATTTTGCTCGCATTCTTATGTAGTTGCGGGAGCATAGCGCCCAACTGAAGAACATCGCTCTCCTCTATCCCGACGAAGAGCTCGGTCCGAATACTATCGAAAACGTACGTCAAGTCTCGGGCTAACTGTTTTCCTTTTCTTGTCGCTCGGATAATCGAACACCTTCTATCGCGCGCATACATTTCGCGCGTCACTAAACGGCTTGACTCCAGGCGATCGATCGCTCGGGTGACTTTACCTTTATCTCTGCCCACAATTGCCGCCAGTTTTCCGGGAGTGATTCTCTGCTTCTCTACACACCGAACAAGCAGAGTAGCCTCCTGCACGGTCAGACCATATCTCAAGAAGCAACGATCTAGTGACGTTTGCAGCTTAATGCACGTCTGAAAAAGCCAGGATACAAGCAGATCTTTGCTCCATGCCTGCGCGGTGAGCACTTCCAATGGGAGTGCTCCTTCAGCTGGGATCGGAACCTTCACTGCCGTTCGCCACACCTTATTTTGTTTGGTGGACCCATCTCTCGAGCCTTATGCGTCTCCTTTCTACCAACTCGTTAAGGTGGAACCAGCGCCAGCAAGGTCGATAGCCTTCACCGTGACACTAACCGCCATCTTGTCGGCTTCCACGCTGGGAAATTCTGCCAGCCCATTCGTATCGGTGTAGCGTTCAATCTCCATCTTCACTTCAGTGGTCGCTCTCTTTTGCCAATACACGAGAGAGACAGCAGCGCCCGGAATGGGAATATCGTTTTCCGAGTCGGTGACCTGAAAACGGAATCGCTCAATTGTTTTTAGTTTGGTCTGAGTCTGACCGGACACCGAATCCCATTGGAACGGGTATAGCAAGACACAGGTGAAAATGACGGTTTGGAATACGTCTATTCCCCGCCATCTTTTTCCCCGGGCTGATGATCTGAACTCAAGTGCCATTGATCACCTGCAAAACCTAATGTGCCTGAGGCTCTCGGTGTTCCCTTGTACAGGCCAGGGAGGCCCGCTAGATATCAAAGATAAGTGCCTCGCGCGTGGCCTCCCAGAGGCCCCACTCTAGAAGTGAAAGCCGAGTTCGCCTGTGACGGCGCGCGGGCTGACAAAGTGCGTCCCGCTAAACGTAGAGAGGAAGTTGTAAAGCGCTTCCTTGTTGGTCACGTTAATGACCGTAACGCGGGCGCTCCATCGAAACCGATCACCCTGAAACAGGTTGTCGTGGCCCACCGCAACGTCGAACAGATTCCGGGGTGCTATGCGAGGAGGATTCTTGTCATCATTCTCCTTGCCATCGGCTGGAATAGCAACGCGCGTGGCCCCGGTGCCTGTCGGAGCGGGACCGCAGCTTGTCAGGTCATTGCTGAGAGGACTCGTCAGGCTGGCCATGATCCTTTGCCCGCTGGGACCGGTGCAGAAGAGACCGATGGCCGCCTGTTGATCGCCGTCGAACGTTAAAGCAGTAGCAAAGTCCGGAACGGCGCCGGCCACGAGGCCGCTGTCATATCGCCAATTGAAGCCCACCCACGGTCCGCGCTTCCAAGGCTGATACTGCAAGTGCGTGGTCGAGTTGAACTTCTCGTCGTGGTCAATGCGAAACACCGAACCGCTTTGCCCAACCGTTACTCCCAGGCCGCCAACCTGCGGTGGGAAATAGCGAGCCGCAACACTGGACATTACTACCAGCGCTGTGAATCCATGATAGTTCGGGACGCTCGCGCGAATAGCAAAGCCCGGGATCTTGGAGCTTTGCCACACAATTGGGAAGGTGATGGGCGTGTTTCCCAAAATACTGAAGTCATAGGCGTTGTGCGTATATTTCCAGAGATATTCAGCATCAACCACCAAGTGCTTTCCAAATGCTTGCTGAAAACCTGCGTGAAATTCATTCCGGAATCCCGGAGGCGAATTCGCCGGCACGCATGGAATAAGTGCGGCAATCACATCCACGTTGCAGCCCGTGGTTGCTACAACGAGATTTTCGTTGAAGGGTGTCTCCAGCGTTCGCGCGTAAGAAACTCGCAGAACAGTATTGGTGGGCTTGATGTTGTATGCGATCCCGAGCCGTGGCTCCGCCTGGCTCGTTGATTCTAGTCCTCGATACAGATCTCCTCGAAGTCCTAGATTGAACGACCAGTTTCCTTTTGTGATCGTATCTTGAACATAAAGCGCCAACTCCTTCACGTCCGTATGACCGTGGAAGGTGAATAGGCTGCCTGCGCGCGTCAAGTCGATGGGAAGCAGGACCGCACACGGCGTGCCGGGCGTCGCTGTGTTGGTGACAGGATCAAAGCATGGAAGGCCTGCATTATCGGTGGTGGCGGGAAGCAAGTTTGGGTCGATGATTCCGAAATTATCATTTTCTGTGAGAAAGGTATGCTCATAAGTAATGCCTGCTTTAATATTGTGAATACCTTTCACGTAAGAGATGTCGGATCGGACTCCCGCATTTGTAAGCGTGCGGTCTTGAGCAATGGTCTCTGAATTAATCGGCCCTAAGTCCGCAAAGGGATTGTTGCTCGGATAATAGTTGTAGTGGTCCCGCCGAACGAAGGCACCTAGCGTAAACACCGCGTTCGCGCTGATCAGCCTGGTCCAGGTCGGCGCAATGTTAAACGTCCCGATTTTGGAACGCTGATCGGTATTGCCGACGTTATTGCCGTTGGAGTCGAGTACGTTGAGATTGTCGAAGGTGTTCGGCGTCTGGAACCACGAACGCGAGTATTGGAAGTTCAAATGGATCGAATCTGCCTTCGACACGTTGTAGTCCAGGCGGTCGAACACGTTCTCCAAGTTGCCCTTATCATGAATTACCGTGAATTCCGGGGGGTCCAGGAAACGTCCGCTTCTGAGGCCGTTCACGGCGATGAAATTCCCCCATTTATCGTTTCCGTAAGCTAGATTGAAACCAATATTGGCGGTACCAAAACTCCCATAGGAAGCTGTCACGCTGCCTGTCGGCCTTGTCACTCCCAAACCGGAACGCGTCGTTACCTTGACGACCAAGCTCGTCTTGTCACCGAACTCGGCCGGCGGCGCTCCGGAGATTACTTCCAGGGATTGAATTGCCTCGGAAGGAAGCTGGTTCGAAAACACTTTACTGAACTGGTCAGTGAACGGTTGTCCGTCGACGGAATAGGAGTTCTCAGCGTGGTCACCCAGCCCATGCATCAGGCCGTTGGAGTCCGCGGCTACGCCGGGGGACACCAGGGTGACAAGCGATGAAAAGGACGAAGACGCACTTTCCAAAGGAAGTTTGTCGAACAATCCGCGGTCCACGTCCGTGTGAAAGGTGGACTCATTCTCGACCAGGTCCCCGCCATTTTCCTCAACCGTGATACTCGTAGTGGCACCGCCAAGCTTCAAACTGATCTGCACGGTTGCCGGAACCGTCGAGCGCACGTCGACATCCTGCGCGTAAGAGTCGAAGCCCGGTGTTGTTATAACGAGGTGATACGAGTTGAACGGAACGTTTGTAAATCGAAACGATCCATCGCTCGCCGTCGTAGTGGTTCGCCTGTAACCGCTCACGGAATAAGCGATTTCGACGCTTGCGTTCGCGACGACCGCTCCGGACGGGTCTTTTACGACACCCTCAATGGATCCTGAATTGCCCAGCTGGGCCTGACTGGGAATTGCCCAGAACAAAAAACTCAAACTTAACACCAAAAACATAAACCTTCGAAAAGCCATCGATTACTCCTCCGAACCCTTGGTTGGGCGATGTGTGTTTGTTGTTAGAGTGGCCGCTGGAAATATAGCGGTTGCGCCGTCCACCTTGTGGACCCGGCGTATTAGAGATTAATCAGAAGAATATTTCTGGATTACGCAGTCGGTGGAGCGCGGGAAGGAGAATCGTGGAAGAAAAACTCTTGGTGAATTGTTACGACAAAGGGCTGAACATATCCGGCCGCGAGAAGAGGCCCAAATAGTGATGTACTTCCCGCTGTTGGAGTAGAGCCGAGGTGCGCCGCCTGGCAAACCTGGCAAGTGGCCTCATTCTGTCCTTTAGCGTGAGAGTGGAAGAGGACTTGGGCAACAAAGAAAACGAACACAACCGCGAGGCCAAGCGCCAACACTCTGACTAGGCTATATCTCGTGTTGCGCTTGCCAACCATCACGGTCCTTAGACTATCCCAGCGTTCTGTTTGACGCCATTCCTGTTGCGTAGTGAGCAACCCCAGCGTTTTGCGGGAGCTGCTCATGCGAGAGTTTAAGTACTGTACTCGGGGATAGTACCATTGAACCGTGAGGGCGTGAAGAGCATGGCGCACACCACCAAGGACAAAGACGCTGCTAAACCGCGTCAGGAGAATCAAGGGCCAAATCAACGCGATTGAGAAGGCCTTGGATAGCGACGAAGACTGCTCTAAAGTGCTCCAAACCATTGCCGCTTGCCGCGGTGCCATCACATTGCGCAAGGACGCTGTTGTTACGCTCGCTGGAACGAAGTGGAAGCTTTTGAAAGAAGCAACGTGGCGGATCAAGCGCACGGTTGGCTACGAGGGACCGTATAATTCCCTGAGGGGTTCTCTGGAATCAAAAGTATGGTGAAATATGTCGACGGCCCCGCGCACAAGAACCCGTTGATGTTGCATTAAGCAAAACCTCCGTTGACGCGAATGACTTGACCATTGACCCACTCGCCCTGCGGACTCACGAGAAATGCAACCAGGCCAGCTATGTCTTCTGGTGTACCCAAGCGGTTCAATGGCGATAGATTGGCGATGGTTTGCAGCAGTTCTTCCGATTTGCCTTTGAACCATCGCTCCGTGGCCGTTGCGCCAGGCGCAACGCAGTTAACGGTGATGTTCCGGCCCTTGAGCTCTTTGCAGAGGACCCGCGTGAAGACTTCTACGGCGCTTTTTGCGGCGCTGTAAATCGCGTATCCGGGATGTGCATTGAATACGCCCGTCGACGACAGATTGACGATTCGTCCACCACTACGCATACACTTGGCTGCCTCACGAAGACAGAGAAATGTTCCCTTCGTATTGACCGCAAACGTCCAGTCATAAGTCTCGTCCGTCGCATCTGCGATTGGCATGGGACGGATGTGCGTAGCGCCTGCGTTGTTGATGAGCATGTCCAATCCCTCGAACCGTTCAGCCACCTCTTCAAATAAAAGACGGACGTCTTCGGTCTTCGAGACATCGGCTTGGATCGCGATACTTTGTCCGCCAGCTTGCACGATCTTTTCGACCACATTGTTGGCCTCCGCTTGATGGCTCAGATAGTTCACGGCAACGGCGGCACCATCGGCAGCTAGCCGAGTTGCGATGGCGGCCCCGATTCCGCGCGATCCGCCGGTGACGATTGCGACCTTGCCTAACAGAGAACTCATGACCGTGCCTCTTCGAAGCGAGCTTTCTGTCCCGCTTTAAGCCGTCGCGTCTGACTCCATAGGCAACCAACTGTTCCGATTCGATTGGAAGCTCGGCGCATCCACGCGGCAGCGAGCAATCCCGCACTGCATCCGGCAGCTAGAGCGCCCAGCGAGCCGAGCAACTCGGGTTTTGCGGTCATCAGGAATACAATTCCCAAGCCCAATCCCGTGCGTAACCCATACGAGATCAAGAGTGCGTTATCTTTCGTCTTAGTCGCTATCGCTTCGATTGACACATCATTTTCAGTACTTGAAAGCACTTTCTTCAGGCGAGCAACCCGCATTCCAGTTACGAGTCCTCCTATCAGCATGATGAGTAGGGTCGCGCCCAGAGCGAATGGAATCCAGAAGGTGCCTCTACCCCACTTCGACGCTAAGTAAACGCCGCCAACCAGAATGCCGAGAAAGGAGGGAATAGCGATTATGCGAAGGCGTTGAAAAGCACGAATGAAAAATTTCGCCTCCTCGAGGCTTCGGGAAGTGCGAATGCGAAAGAAAATCGCTCCTTCCGCTGCCAGCGCAATGAACAGGCCGATCGCGGAAACTACGTGAATGAAAGAACGGCGGAATAGATTGTCATGGTCAAAACCCTCCCTTCTTCTATACGTTGGCGCACCTCAACTAATTTCATTAAATAATCATTTATTATATAAACTATTTTGTTGTGTAATCGTAGCCTGACATGTCAAACCCTGGTGGAACTCAACGACCTTCTTCTGCGGCATTCCTGCTCGCTCAGGTAGGCTCGCACGCTGCTCGTAAATTCGCGGAGCGACTCGCTCCTTTGCGTCTTTCACCGCCTCATGCGGGCATTCTCGGGGTGCTCCGCAAATCCGTAGGGCTTAGCCAGCAAGGACTGGCTGAAATACTCCATATGCACCCGAGCGGCTTGGTGGCGATCATCGACGAGTTGGAGGAGCGTGGACTTGTGAAGCGACAAAGTAGCCTGGATGATAGGCGCACATATGAACTCCAGGTGACCGATAAGGGTCAGGTGGCACTCCGGGACATCGGTCGCGTCGGACAGGAACACAACGAATCACTCTGCGCAGCGCTGTCTCAGCGCGAGCGTGAGCAGCTGACCGAATTTCTTCAGCGCATTGCCAATGAGCAAGGCCTCACCCCCGGCGTTCATCCCGGTTTCAGCCGATTGGGCCGCCGCCAGAAAAGGCCACGTTAACGAGTTGAGGAAAGCATCCGCCCAGGCGTCCTTGTTATTACAGGCTTGTTTCCCTAGCCTCAGTTGCGGTGGCCTGCAACCATCCGAATTGTTTAGTGGTGCCCTTCAGGTTGGAACTGATCCGACTCGCAGCGTAGGCGGCGCGCGCGGTCAAAGGTAATAGGTTGGCGATTGCTGTCGCGGTAGGGACGACCATCGCTGATCGCCCCCCGCACAGATCCGTACAAGCGCGTCTACGCATACGGCTCTTATCGTGGATGAGTGGCGGCAAAGCGGGCATCAGGATAAGGATGCAGAATA
>JAUTXJ010000231.1 GCA_030838075.1 Acidobacteriaceae bacterium | reverse complement strand
TGCCGAGGGTCAAAACTGGGTCGATCAAGCACGCAGTAGCCGGAGCTGCTACGCAACCTGCCGCGCCGCCCAATTTAGCCAACGTGGCGTACCCCGTACCGTACGTCGAGGAGTAGGTTACCTGGGCTGTGGTTAGAGTACGAACTGATCCGACCGCTGACGATTCGTTAGCCGCTATACGTGAACGCAGCAAGTTCGGAATTGCGATGGCCGCGATGATCAAAATGATCGCCACGACGATCAGCAACTCGATAAGAGAGAAACCCTTTTGCTTCTTCATGACTGTTGTATCTCCTTGAGAACCATTGAGAGTATTGTGATGCGAAAGCACATGCTCCTTAAAAGCAAGCCGCCTGCCAATCTGAACTAGTAGTACTAGAACACACTACAGTCCGTAATACCTTATACATGAATGACATAGCTACCATTGTACCGTCCACAAAATCAGGCGTTTGGAGTTAAACTGGGACAAACTTCGGTATTGTGACCTTTTGTGGCCACTGCCGGAGACGAAAATCGTCCGCTATATCTTCGACCGCCATCCTAAGCAGCAATCGAACTTCTAAATAGAAACGGGGAGGAAGTCGCCTTCCTCCCCGCCCTAGCTTTCCACCAGAATTACTGGAGGATGGTCACAACCGCTGCGCAATTGCCTGCCGCGACGCCGATAGCCGTTCCGGTCGTGTTGTAGCGAATCACACCAGAACTGTCGGAACAAAACGCACGCGTACCCGTGGAAACGGAGAATGGAGTGGCATTCGTTTCGAAGCCGTTGTAGGGATCGACATTCGTTCCGGAACCGGTGTTCGGAGCGCTGGCAACGGTATAACCGGACTTGGTGCCGAGGGTCAAAACCGGATCGATCAAGCACGCAGTAGCCGGAGCTGCTACGCAACCTGCCGCGCCGCCCAATTTAGCCAACGTGGCGTACCCCGTACCGTACGTCGAGGAGTAGGTTACCTGGGCTGTGGTCAGAGTACGAACTGATCCGACCGCTGACGCTTCGTTTGCCGCGATACGTGAACGCAGCAAGTTAGGAATTGCGATGGCCGCGATGATCAAAATGATCGCCACGACGATCAGCAACTCGATAAGAGAGAAACCCTTTTGCTTCTTCATGACTGTTGTATCTCCTTGAGAGACTCTTGAGAGTAATTATAGTGCCAGAGCACACCTACACTAAGGCATCACGAGGGCCAATTCAAAACGAGTAGTACCCACTGATTGAAATTTAGTAACCTACGTATTATCATATATTTACGCCAAAGCTGTAGTTGAGGCCTTTTGACCTTGTAGCGCCGAGGGGGGATTCTGCCCTTTTCTGTCGCTGCAGATTGACCAAAACGGTCGCCAATAAATGTCATATTGGACGAATCAGCCCCTCTATAAAACCTCTGAGTTCGGCGTAGAGCATTCACCATAAATAATCCAGCTAGTTCCCCGGGCACCGCCAAGCCGAAACCAGTTACAAATTGTGCTTCTTCGCATAGTGCCTGAATGACCGGTAACTGATATTTAGAAGGCTGGCAGCCTCGGTACGGATGCCTTTAGCGGCTTCCAAGGCAGCCAACAGGTAGCGTCGCTCCGCGCCTGCCACCTCCTTCTCGAAGTCCACACCATCCTCCGGAAAGTTGACCGGAGAATGGTTGTCAGTCTGGCTGGAAATGGCTGAGGAGTATCCGGCGATTCGGTCCGGCAGCACGCGCAGGGTAATCTCGGAGGTGGTCTCCAAGGCAACGGCGCGCTCCATGGTATTTTCCAGCTCGCGAACGTTCCCGGGCCAATCGTAGGCCTCCAGCTTTCGGACGGCTTCTGGAGAAATACCCTCGATGGGCTTTTCCATGATTTTGCGGAATTTTTCGAGGAAGTGCCGCGCCAGCAGTGGAATATCTTCCTTGCGCTCCCGCAAGGAAGGCAGTTGCACGGGGATCACGCTCAAGCGGTAATACAGGTCTTCGCGGAAGCGGCCCTCGGCAATCTCTTTGTCGAAATCTTTGTTGGTTGCGGCGATGATGCGCACGTCCACGTCGCTTTCTTCAGTGCTGCCGATGGGGCGCACCTTACCTTCCTGCAGGACGCGGTAGAGGCGCACTTGCATGGTCAAGCTCATATTGCCGATTTCGTCCATGAATAGTGTTCCGCCATTTGCGGCCTGGAATAGTCCATGGCGATTGTCGTTGGCGCCGGTAAAGGCGCCCTTCATGTAGCCGAACAGTTCCGATTCCAAGAGCGATTCCGGGAAGGCGCCGCAGTTAATAGTGATGAAAGGGGCTTGCGCGCGGGCGCTGTTCTCGTGAATGGCGCGCGCGACTAATTCCTTACCAGTGCCGCTTTCTCCGGTAATCAGTACACGGCTGGTCTGAGGAGCAACGGTTTGAATTAAATCAAAAATTGCGCGCATTTTCGGGCTTTGCCCAATGATATTGTCCAGGCCAGTCAATCTACGCAGTTCGCGCCGCAGGTAGCCCGCTTCTTTTTTCCAACGTAGATTTTCGGACACTTCGCGGACGGCCCGTCGCAGTTGATCGACTAACTCATGGTCTTTTATCACATAGCGGTCCGCGCCGGAATTGATCGCCGCGATGGCAGTCTCGACCGTGGGAACGCCAGTAATGAGTAGGAAAAAGCAGTCCGGAGCAATTTCCTTCGAGAATTTTAAGAGATCGACGCCGCCCTCTCCGGGCATGCGGATGTCGGAGATAATGATGTCGAAAATCTGGGACTCCAGTTTGCGCTTGGCGCCTTCGACGTTGTTGGCGATTTCAACGCGATAGCCTTCCTTGCGGAAAGTGATTTCCAGGAGTTCACAAATGGATTTTTCGTCATCCACCACCAGGATATGCGGCATTTCACGGGCAGTTTCTTTCGCCGCTGTTTTAGCGCCTTGCATAAGGCCTCACAAGAGTTCCATACGCGATCTGTTCACGCGACGTCTTCACACAACTCGCGGCAACTCCACGATAAATTCTGCTCCGCGATTTTTTTCCGAGATGACGCTAATTCTTCCACTGTGAGCCTGCACAATCTGGTAAACGATGGAAAGCCCCAACCCCGTGCCGCCTTCGAATTCGGATTGCAAGGGTTCGAAAATCTTGGCGCGCTGCTTGGCGTCCAGCCCTACTCCGGTGTCTGAGAAAGCGATGCGGAGCCAGAATGGTTTTTCTTCGATGCGCACCGTCAACGTGCCACCGCCGGGCATGGCGCGCAAAGCGTTGTCGCAAAGATTCCAGAAAACTTGCTTGATCTTGCCGGCATCGACGCGGGCGCGTAGCTCCTGGCCATTAAAGGACCGCACGACGTGAAAATTTGGACCAATCTCTGGCTTCTTCTCAATTAAAGTGAGGGTCTCGTCCAGTAGCCAGCGTACATCGGCATCCTGAAACTCGTAGGTTTTTTCGCGCGAATATTTCAAGAAGTCAGTAATGATGTTATTCAGGCGTTGCGATTCGCGGCTAACAATGTTGACGAGATTTTTTTCGTCTTCTTCCAATGGCACCAGCCGGGCCAATTCCTTCACCGCTCCAGCCATGGCGGTGAGCGGTTGGCGGATTTCGTGGGCGATGGCTGCAGAAAGACGGCCCAGCGCGGCCATGCGTTCTTTAGTTGCGATTTCCTGCTCCAGGCGGCGCAGTTCGGTGAGGTCCTGGAAATTGAAGACGTAGCCGCTTCGACTATTATCCCGGGAGCGCAGCGGGGAGACGCTGATGCCGATGTAACGCTGCTGGCCGTCGGGCGTGCGAAAGTCGATCTCCTTGCGGCGAGGAACGTTTTCCAGGCCGTGTTCACCCGGCAGCCAGAAGTCGGGATTGAGTTCTTGCAACAAACGCCCGCGAAGTCCCGCGAAGCGATGACCTAGAATTTCTTCGCCGGTCCGGTTGAGAAGCAGGATGCGGCCTTCAAGGTCGGTGGTCACCAAACCGCCGCGCATGGAATGAACGATGTCCTCGGTGAAGTCCTGCAGATCGCGTAGCTCTTCGCGCTTTTCATCCAGTTCGGCGCCTTTGCGGCGAAGAGATTGCGCCAAAAAGCTGGCCAAGTAGGCTACCGCCAGAAATCCAAAAAGAGTGCTTAGAAACCACGTGCGCAGGCTTTCGCCCGTAGCGATTACCACGTAGGTGCGCGTAATCTTCTCATTAAATGCCAGTGCCGCCATCCCGCCCAATATGATCAAGCAGAAAACAGCGGTGGCAAATGCCATCGCGCGCGAAAACAAAATACTGGCGACAATAATCACCAGGAGGTACAGCGAAATGAAGTAGCTATCTTGCAGTCCAGTAACGTAGACGAGAAGGGAAATCATGACTACGTCGCAGGTAACCTGCAGGCCGCCGTGCCACGGCGCCTGCGGAAGCCATCGCAACAGGATGAGATGGAGAATGCCCAGCGTTATCCAAAAGATGATGAGGGGGAGGAAAAACCGGTTCCCCGGAGAAGCAGGCACGTATTTTGGCCACACCACGCCCACGGCCAAAATCAGCGTGATCATTAATAGGCGAACACGCGTCAGCCATTCGAGCCATTCTTTGGTGCCAACACTCCGCTGCATCCCACGCCCCGCCGGTACTTGCCCCAATACCCAATATAAAAGAAAAAAAAGCCGGGCTGCAATTGCACGCGGCCCGGCCAGTAATCCGTGGACCCATCCTACCCCGCGCTCCTAGTGCTTGGAGAGTTCTCCGATGAGGGTGAATAGCGGCAAATACATGGAGATGACCACGCCGCCAACCACCACACCCAGGAAAACGATCATTATCGGTTCCATGGCCGTCAAAAGATCCTTGACCGCCGAGTCCACTTCTTCTTCATAGAAGTCGGCGATTTTCTGGAGCATGGCGTCCATCGCGCCGGTCTGTTCGCCGACGGCGATCATTTGCGTCACCATGCCCGGAAACACGTTGGACTCTTTCAACGGTTCCGTCAGGGATTTGCCTTCTTCGAGTGCTTTGCGAACCTTTAGCAGCGCGCGTTCCACCACGGCATTTCCGGAGGTCTTAGCTGTGATGTCCAAACCTTCGAGAATGGGTACACCGCTGGATATGAGGGTCCCAAGCGTGCGGGTGAAGCGGGCCACGGCAATCTTCCTCATCAATATGCCAAGCACGGGGAGTTTAAGAATAATCGAATCCAGGACAAATTTTCCTGTCGGCGTTCCGTACCAGGCTTTCAGGCCGAAAATTCCGCCGATAATACCCGCGACGATCAGGAGGCCGAAATAGCTGCCCACGAAATTGCTCATGGCGATGACGATTTTGGTGGGCAGCGGCAGCGTGACACCGAGGCCGGCAAACAACGTGGCGAAAATCGGGACAACCTTCCAGAGCAACAGGAAGATCACCAGACCGGCGATGGTCAAAACTCCGACGGGATAGATCAACGCGGATTTTACGGCGCGCTGCAGTTTGACGTTCTTTTCAATGTAGGTGGAGAGGCGTTGCAGAATGATGTCGAGAATACCGCCTGTTTCTCCGGCTTCCACCATGTTGACGTACAAAGCGTCAAAGGCTTTTGGCGAGCTGCGCATGGCGGTGGAAAGGGTTGCGCCACCTTCGACCATCGACCGCGTGTTGATCAACACTTTTTGGAAAAACTTATTTTCCTGCTGTCCGCCGAGGATTTCCAGGCACTGCACCAGCGGCAAACCGGCGTCGATCATCACCGAAAATTGGCGGGTAAAAATCGCCAGTTCTTTGGCTTTCACGCCGCCGCCAAAGGTCGGCATGTTGAACTCTTTGCCCTTCTCCGACATCTTGGTGGGAGTGATCTGCTGGCGTCGTAACAGATTCTGAAGATCCGCTTTACTGTTAGCGGTCATTACTCCGCTCACACTGGAGCCGGAGCGAT
>JAUTXJ010000189.1 GCA_030838075.1 Acidobacteriaceae bacterium | reverse complement strand
AGAATCCGCCGTTCGCGGTATCGGGCACGTGCACGTAGGCGACTTTGCCGCCGCTGAGCTCTCCAACTTTGCGGCGGTTATCTTCTTCCCATGCACGGGTGCGCAGTTCGGCTTCATCGGCTACGGGAACTACAGTTACATCGCGCGCGTCCTTGCCTTCCGGATTTGGGCCGACCTTGATACGGGTTTGCTTGCCAGCGGTATTTTCAAAGTAGCTATAGACATCGTTGGGCGGGCGCACCTCAGCGCCATTTACTTCCAGCAAATAATCGCCCAGCTTCACGTCGACTCCAGGTTGCGTAAGTGGGGCGCGCAATTGCGGGTTCCAGTTCTCGCCATTGAATATTTTAGCGAAGCGGTAGCGGCCATTTTCCACGGTGTAGTCCGCGCCCAGGAGGCCGCCTTTTACCTCAGGCGCTTTGGGAATGTCGCCGCCAAAAATAAACATATGCCCAATAGTTACTTCACCGAGCATTTCCACGAAAAGATGATTCACGTCGGCGCGGCCACCAGCGCCCTTCAAGTAGGGGGCGTATTTCTTTTCCGCGGTGGCCAAATTTAGGCCATGGGCATGCGGGTCGTACAAGAAATCGCGTTCGATGCGCCATACCTCGTGGTACATCTGATTCCATTCCGCACGCGGATCGACTTTCACTTCCATCTCGTCGAACTTTAGGGCGCCCTCTCCCGCTTTGGGAGCCGCGCCGGTAGCGGCGATGAACCACGTGGGGCCTTGGCCGGTGTGGTACAGAACTTTTTCCCCATTGGAAGAAACGGTGAAGGCGCTGATGTTAGTGAGGAATGGTTCTGTTTTTCGAGTTGCAAGATCAAATTTCGTCACGGTAGCAACGGGCGGAGCGTTTAGCGGAGGGATGTCCGGAATTTCGGTAAGGAATAGGACGCCAGCTTTTCCGGGATCAAGAGAAATGTAATTGGAAGCTTTGATGGGCATGGACACGACGCGTTGACCGATATTGTCGAGATCGATGGTGACTTTGACGGGCCCTTCTTTTTTGTCGCCGTCTTTGGATTTATCGTCGTCTTTGCCTTTAGTCTTATCGGCGTCGCTTTTTTTCTTATCTTTATCCTTATCTTTCTCTTTGTCTTTGTTCTCGTCCTTTTTGTCAGAGTCTTTAGGCTTGTCGCCCGGCTTAGCAGCATCCAGCTTTTCATCGTCGCTTTCCGGCTCTATGGGATTGGGGTCGGTTTTTTTCAAGACCACGGCATAAATATTCCGCGATACGGGGCGTTGAAATCCGGATAGGTCGAGCCATGTGACGGCGAGGCCCAGATCCGTACTAGCGGCGAAGTACAGAACTTTGCCGCCCTTATCGAAGACGGGATAGCGCGCGTCGCTTAAGCCGTCGGTAATTTGCGAACTCTTTCCGCTTTCAAGGGAATGCACAAACACGGCACGCATGTGATTGGGCAGAAATTTCGTAAACGCCAGCCATTTGCTGTCTGGCGACCATGTGGGGGTCATGATTACGCCCCAAGCGTCGTACAAATCGGTGTCCACGTTTACGGGTGCGGGAGCGCTTTTTTCGATATCAACGTACCAAAGGTTCAAGCGCTTGTCGGTGAAGGCAATTTTCTTGCTGTCGGGCGACCATGTCGGACTATAGAAGAATGATGCCGGTTTGCCCAAGTCGATTTTTTTAACTGTTCCGAGCCCGGACTGGTCCACTAGGTGCAACGCGTATTCACCGGACTCGTCGGAAAAGAACGCCACCCACTTGCCATCCGGCGACCAGGATGGGTCGCGTTCGGCTACCGTGGCAGTGCGAGTTAAGTTCCGCGTATTGCCTTTCTCCGCCGGCACGGCGAAAATCTCACCGCGCGCCTCAAAGACCGCACGTGCCCCGCTTGGGGAGATAGCAGCCGCGGTAATTTTGTCCGCGACTTTTTCAAAATGTGAACGGGTGGCCGGCAAATCTCCCGCGATGTGAATATCTATTTTCTTGGGCTGGCGATTTTGGGGGTCAAAAAGATAGATGCCTCCGAATTGTTCGTAGACCAGCGCGTCAGGTCCGGCGGACAGCGTCTTGAAATCCAACCCCTTATTTTCTACGGCCTGCTTGACGTTTTTAGTTTTGGTGTCGTATGCGAATAAAGTTACTGGCCCGTTGCGGTCAGACAGAAAATACACCGTGTCGCCCATCCACACGGGCGCGAAGTCATTGGAATTTTCGCGCGGCAATTTTTCAATCGAGAGGTCGCTTAATTTAACGATGTAGACCGGAGTGGTTTGTCCGCCGCGATATCTCTTCCACGATTCTTGCCATTTTAGATTTGGAACATAGGCAAGGCGCGACGCATCCGCCGAATACCAACCCTCTTCTCCGCGCCACATCGGCAAGACTTCCGGGACTCCACCTTCCACACCCACGGTGTAAAGCCGGTCGAAATCCGCATAAGATACGCGGCCCGATCGAAATAAAATGCGCTTGCTGTCCGGAGTCCAGCCCACCGCAACGTCCGCTCCAGGGTGCCACGTCAGGCGCTTGGGCTCGCCACCATCCGCGGACATCACAAACACATCCATGTTTCCGTCGTACTGTCCGGTGAAGGCGACGAATTTGCCATCGGGGGAAAACTGCGGACCGGATTCATGGCCACCGGTTGTTAATTGGCGCGCGTTGCCGCCATCGCGTGGCACATTCCACAAATAGCCGCCATACGCGAAGACAATTTCGGTCGTGCTCAAAGTTGGAGCCTGCACCAGAAGCGGGGTGTCTTCCGCGGCGAAAGATTGGCGGACCAAGGCGAGCAAGAGACTTAATGTCAGCAGCAATCGAAGACGCATGTATCCTCCAAAAATAGAGTGCTAGAAATTTATTTCTGAGCCGGCGGTGGCCAGAAGCCGGGCTCACTGATAATCCGCGCATCCCGCTTCTCAGCAAACTTTTGAACCGCAGTGGAAATGTCAGAGCTTTTTCCGATCAAGGTAAACACCAAATTCTCACTGGGAAAATGTTTTTGAATAACCTGCTGGGCGATGGCCGGGGTGACGGCGTCGAGGCGCTTTTCCAAATCATTAATTTCGCTATCGTCGAGGCCGTAGAATTCATTTATGGCGATTATCTGCGCCAGCTGCTTGGAAGTTTCAATGGAAGGCGGGAATTGTCCCTTGATGTAACTTTTCGCAGACGCTAATTCGCCGGGGCTAATTCCTTGCTTGTGCAATTTCTGCAAGACCTGCAGCGCCATATCGATGGCTTGCACGGTGCTTTCATTTTTTGTGTAGCTATAGATTCCGAATGGGCCGGGGGATTTGCGCGGGTCGAAAGCAGACATGGCTCCATAAGTCAGACCGGATTCGACGCGCAAGGCTTCGTTCAACAGCGAGGTGAAGCGGCCTCCAAATACGGTATTCACCAGCCGGATGGCCACACGATCGGGGTCTCCCGCAGCGGTCGCGACATTTCCAATGGCGAAATACGTTTGTGTGGCATCGGGCTTGTCGACCAGCAAAAGTTTCTTGCCCTTCACCGGTGGGAGGGCCGGGATTTTTACCGACGTAACTGGTTTTGATGGCCACTGACCGAAGACTTCCTCTAACTTCTTCTTCATCTCCGCGGCCTGAAAATCGCCAGCGACTGCGAGGATAATATTTCCAGGGGCGTAATACGTTTCATAGAATTTCACGATGGCGTCGCGGTGAATCTTGGTTAGCGAGATTTCGTCTCCGTCCGCCGTTCTTCCATAGCCATTCCCGTTAAAAACGTAGGCATTGTAGTAGGTCCCCAGCACGGAACGCGCTTCGTCTTTTGCCGCGCGCACGCCGTCCAGGCTTTGGGCCAGCAATTTATCGACTTCGGCCTGCGGAAAAACGGGATGCAATAAGGCGTCGGAAAACAAATCCAGTCCGCGAGCAAGATCCTTGTTTAGAAATTCGCCCTGAACCGTAGAAAAGTCCGCGCCTGCGTCGGCTTCAACGGAACCACCGGTAAAATCACTGTCGGCGGCGAATTGTTGCGCGGTACGCTTTTGCGTGCCTTTCCGCAGTAATTGAGCGGTTATAGAAGCCAGGCCTTCTTCTCCTAGTGGGTCGGCCGCAGCGCCGGTCTTTACTAGCGCCGCGAAATTTACGATGGGGACGCCACGCTTTTCGAGGAGCAATACGGTCAGCCCATTTTTGAAAACTACCTTTTCGTGTGGGGGAATGTGGATTGATTGCGCGGAAAGAGCGACGGGAAAGATGAGAATGACGAGGATCAGGCATTTCTTCGAGAGGCTCATTGTTTGGACTTTTCCTCGTTCTCCGGCAACAGCGTCGCTACAGTGCGGTTACTGGCCCCAAAATAGGTTTTTGCGACGCGCTGAACGTCTTCTTTGGTGACTGCGGCGTAGTTCTTTGCTGCCTCAAAGAGCTTCTTGTAATCGCCGTTAAATACTTCGTAGGTGCCGATGGTGTTGGCACGACCATTGATGGTGCGCACCTGGTGATAAAATTCCATCAGGCGAATGTTTTTAGCTTTTTCCAATTCCTGATCGGTGATCGTGGAAAGTTTGACGCGTTCCAACTCCTCATAAATGGCCTTTTCGCATTTCTCGGGATCGACGGCTTGTTTCGGCTGGGCGACGATAACGGCGATGGTGGGATCGAAGGCC